>JBGTAO010000361.1:0-7026 GCA_041749835.1 Gemmata sp.
ACGATCGATCGGTTGCCGCCTCAATCGCCACCGTGACCCGTGCCGATTGTTCAGTCAAACGCGAGCGAAGGAAATTCAGCGCCGGAGCCATTGCAGCAGTGGTGGCTTGCGAGGCCAATTCACTGGCGGGGTTCGAAAAGCGGGCAATTGCCAGCGCCCCCGGGAGAAGCTGCTCAAGAGCAACCCCGATCAGATAGTGCGAAGCCATCAGAATTCCGGGATATTAGAGGAGTGTGTCACCGGGTGGTGCCGCTTGACGAACACGCCCAATCGCCATTCGATCACCAATTTTGCCACACACTGCAAATTGGGTCAACGAATACCGACAGTTGTTCTGATTGCGCTGGCCGAAGATTTGGTGATCAGGAGACGCGGGGCAATTCCCAGGTGGTTATTCCGACGATCACCAACTCGTGATCCGTCAACTTGGCTTCCTGAATAGCTTTCAAAGCAGTTGCAACGTTCCGCGTGTCACCCCCAACTGATTGAGGGCGCGAAGTTGTCGCCAGGTCTCGCGGCCGTCGTCGAGCCCAGCGATGACCCGGGCATAGCGGCTGAGCAGTTGCTGAGTCTGCTCGGAGGTCTCACGAAGGAGATCGATCCGAAAGCGCGTCAGCCCCAGTTCCCGCATCCGCCCGACGTACTCCGCCCCACTTTGTGCCACGTTGTTGAAGACCGTGTTGCGGCATCCGGCATCCACTACAACCGGGAATGTTGCCCCGACCCGGTCACGCAATTCGATCTTGTGCGTGTCACATGGGCGGCCGCAGTCGGTGTGGTCCTTACCCGCGCTTAGTGCACTTGCGTATAAACAGTGTTCATTGTGAAACATGGGCATATGCTGGTGCAAAACGGGCTCGAACCAGTCCGGCTTCGAGTGCCGCAGCATCGCGGCCAACTGATCCCAGTTCAGGTCGTAGCTGGGCACGAGCCGTTCCAGGCCCACTCCGATCAGCACGCCAGCCGTCAGTTCATTGGCCACATTCAGGCTGAAGTCGCCCACCAGTCGTGCGGTCGGGAGGTGCTCACGGAAGTACGCGATCGACGCCAAATTGCGGACCAACACGAGGTCGGGCCGGGCTCGGGTAATCAGCGCTTGAAAGCCCTCTTCCCCGGGTTTCACCACTCGTAAGGGTGCCAGCCCGACGGGGAGCCCGGCCGCCCGCGTCAGCGGAACCGCGTCCTGATAGCGGCGCAGGTCTTCGAAGTCGCAGTAGACTGCGGCTAGTTGCGGCAGTCCCGGTGGCGGTCGCCACGCCAGTACCGCTTCGAGTTGTTCGAGATTGCGCACCAGTACCGTCAGTCGAGCGTCCTGGACTGTCGGGGCTTCCATGGGTTCTCGGCGGCAGTTCACCCGCAACCGCTGGAGCGCCGTGGGTTCCACGATGGCGTGCCGCTTCCGCTTCAACCGGCGTTCGGTGAGTTCGCCCACCGCCTGCCGTCGGAGGTCATTCAAGATGCTGCGCGGGATCATTACCTGGGCGGGCAAGTCGAATGCCAGTTCACCCAGTTCGAAGGGCGTCTCGCCCAGGCGATTCAACTGCTCACGAATCTCGCCCGCCGTGGTCGGTCGCTTCGTCGCCAATGCGAGCGGGCCGGCCCACGTCGCGGTCGCATGATTGCCATCCGGATCGGTGAAGGAAAGCGTGAGGCTGCCGCCGATGTGACCGGAAGCGCGGGCGGATACCGATACCCGCCGCGCCGGCCGATCCTGGGAATAGCTCTGTTCGAGCCGCTTGCGGAGCGCGGGGTCATCGGTTCGATAGACATCGCATCCGAGCGGGATTGGTGTCAGATCGATGCTTCCCGCTTCGAACCCCAGCGCCACCTGGCCGTACGGGCCACGCTGGGGCAGTCGGGCCACCTCCCACACCCGGCCACCCGGCTCCTTCTCTTCTGGCTTGCCGATGTCGAAGAGTACGCCATCACCAGGTTTGAGCAGATCGTCGAGCGGTTCGGCCAGTTCGATCAGAACCGTCTGCCCCTTCCCCGGTTGGCTGTGCCCAAACCCCACAACGGTGCCAACGCGAATACCGCGACTCTTGGGAAAGCGGCCACGAACCAATTTTTGGTGGTTGACTCCATCCAGAAAGCCTGGCGTGAGGCCGCGGCTGAAGGTCTGCGCGAGATCCAGTTCCTCACGGCGTGTGAGCTGGAAATCGGCCTGCTCCACCGCGGCGTCGATGGCTTTGCGGTAAGTCTGCGTGGTGGCAGCGACGTACGGCCCACCCTTGAGCCGGCCTTCGATCTTGAACGAGATGACACCCGCATCAATCAAGGGCTTGATGTGATCGTACGCAGCCAAGTCTTGCGGGCTGAGCAGATAGGCACGATCGCCCAGATCGCGTGCCACGCCATCGACGATCATCTCGTAGGGCATACGGCACGCCTGCGCACACTGCCCGCGGTTGGCGCTGCGGCCGCCCAGCGCTTCACTGGTGAGGCATTGCCCGCTGTAGGCCACACACAGCGCTCCGTGAACGAACACTTCCACCGGTGTGTCCGTGTTGGCCGTCACCTTCTCGATCTCGGTAAGCGAGAGTTCGCGCGCCAACACGACGCGTTCCACACCGAGTTCGCGCACAAAGGCGATCCCACGAGGCTCCGTCAGCGTCATTTGCGTGCTGGCATGCACTGGCAATGTGGGAGCGGTCGCCTTGATGAGTTGCACCAGCCCCAGATCTTGCACGATCACGGCATCGACACCCGCGGCAGCAATCGCGGTTACGAACTCGGCAACAGCAGCGAGTTCGTCCGAGAAGATCAACGTGTTCAGTGTGACAAACCCGCGAACATTGCGGGTGTGCAGAAATCGCGTGATCTGGGGCAACTCGGCCGGATCGAAATTCGCAGCCCGAGCCCGCGCATTAAAATTCGAAAGCCCGAAGTAGACCGCATCGGCCCCATTGGCGACCGCGGCGCGCATGGCTTCCCAATCACCGGCCGGCGCAAGCAGTTCGGGTGCCGAATCGTGGATGCTCATGGCGTTCATTTTATGCGGGAACGGAACCAGCACCGCTAGAATCTCACATTCACCCAACGGGCTACATCTTTCACAACGATCTTGAAACCCGTACTGGGCGATTGAGGTACACTAACGGGAGATCGGCAACCCGGAGGAACCCCATGCGTCGCTCTCGCTTCATCTTCACGCTTCTGGCGGTCGCACTGCTACCCGCCCCAGGCCTCGACGCCGCCGACCCGCTCGATAGCATTCCCGCGTCCTCGCAGGTTGTGCTAGTTGCCGAGAACCCTCGTAAACTCGCCGAAGCTATCACGGGGCTGGAGGCGTTCCAGAAGGCCCAGAAATTGCCCCTGCTCCGCGACATTTACGACTCGACAACCGCCCAGCGTGCCTATCAACTGCTGGCATTTGTTGAATCGGAACTCGGCGCGAAATGGCCCGAACTGCTGGATCAACTCGGTGGTAACGGGGTCGCGGCAGCTCTCGAATTTGGCACCGACCCGGCACCGGCGTTACTGGTACTTTCGGGAACCGATGAAAAGCAAGTGACCCGAGCCATGGCACTGGCCGTGCAAGTGCTGGATGAAGAGTACGCCCGCCAGGGTGCCAAGGAACGGGTGAACTGGTCCAAGTTGAAAAGCGTGGACATCGCTGCGATCGGTTCCGATCTTCACTTCGCCCGCATCGGGGCCACGGTGCTACTCTCCAACAAGCTGGAAAAACTGAAGGCGGCGATCGAGCAGACGCAGGCCAGCCAGGACCGGCCACAAACGCACCCCGCACGCACCGACCTGGCGAAGGTGCTTCCGAAGGGGGCACTGGCCTCGCTCTGGTTGAACATGACAGCCGTGAAAGCCACGCAGGAGGCCAAGGATTTCTTCGCGGGAACCCGGGGCGATTTCCTCCAAACGCTGGTGCTCGGTTGCACCATCGATTGCCTGAGCCGCGCCGACTTCGTGGCTGCGGGCCTCTACGCAGAACCGACAGGCTTCCGCCTCCGGGTGCGTGTTCCCGCAGGCCGCGACGGCCTCTGGGACGATCTCGCCTTGCATGTCCCTCCCGTGGGCCAGCCCGGTTCCTTACCGCCGCTCGCACCGCCAGGAACCATCGCTTCGCACAGCTTCCATCTCGATGCCGGCTACATGTGGAAGCACCGCGACCGGATGATCACCGGCGATACGCTACGCGATCTGGAGAAGGCCGAGAAGGATGTCTCGCGGATCGTGCCGGGTAGTGCGAAGATCGGCGAACTTCTTGAAATGTGGGGGCCATACCATCGCATCGTGGTGGTGAACCATGATGTGCGACCCTACAAGAAGGAACCGGCCCTGAAGCTCCCGGCGTTTGGTTACGTCGCCACGGCCCGGGACAAACGCTTCCTCACATCCATTCAGACTACGCTGAGTGCAGCCGGTGTTCTCGGTGTGCTCCAGTTTGGAATGAAAGCGGCCGAGCACGATGTGGATGGCATCACGCTCACGGCGTACCGCTTTCCCGAGAACAAGGAGTTACCCGAAGACCCGGACGGGCTGCGCTTCAACTTCGAGCCGTGCTTTGCGGTGGTCGGGGATGAAGTGGTGATGGCCAGCACCGTGGAACTGGGGAAGAAGCTGATTGCGGAACTGAAGAAGCCACGCCCGGCGCGAGCGAACACCAAGCCGATTATCCAGAGTAAGTTGTATGTCGCAGCCGGGGCCGCGGTATTGGGTGAATTTGCCGATCCCTTGATTACCGATGTCGTTCTCGGTCGCGGTGTCGGGCTTGCCGAGGCTCGCAAGGAAATCGCACAACTGGTCGGGTTCATCCAGACACTCGGCACGATCCAGGGCGAACTGGAAATCACCGCGAAAGAGTACCGTGTCGATTTGGTTTGGTCGCTGTTCGATCGCTGATGGCCAATGGTCCGCCCTTCGGAACCACACCCACAGGAAGCCACGCACCATGACTCTGCCGAATGCCTGGGCCGCGTACGAACCGACCGCAGCAAACCCCTGGGATCGCAAGAAGGTCGGCCATCTCTACCGCCGAGCCGGATTCGGGGCCACGATTGCCGAACTCGATGCGGGAGAGAAAGCCGGCCCCGGCCCCACGCTTGAGCGGCTTTTGAACGGAGCCCCCGAGGCAGACGACTTCACTCGCACCTCGGCCTTCATGGCCAGCGAACGGAGCATGCCACCGGGCGCGCCGCAAGGCCGACTTTCGGCGTGGTGGCTCGATCGCATGCTGAAATCGGCGCACCCACTGCGCGAAAAGATGACGCTGTTCTGGCAGAATCACTTCGCCACCAGCAACGCGAAGGTGATGAACGCCCGCTACATGCTCGGTCAGTATCAGCTTGTTCAGAAGCACTCGCTGGGCAGCTTCAGCGAACTTCTCACGGGCATGGGAACCGATCCGGCCATGATGGTCTGGCTCGACACGATTGGCAGCACCAAGGGCAACCCCAACGAGAACTACGCCCGCGAACTGATGGAACTCTTTTCGCTTGGCATCGGCCACTACACGGAAAAGGACATCCGCGAGGCCGCCCGGGCCTTCACTGGCTACGAGATCCAGAAGAGCACGGGTGCGCTGAATCGCCGCCAACACGATGACACTGAGAAGCGCGTTTTCGGCCAAGTCGGCAAGTTCCAGGGTGCGGACATCGCCAAACTCTGTCTGGAGCAGCCCGCCTGCCCACAGTTCCTCGTTCGCAAACTCTATGCCTTCCTCATCAGTGAATCGCACCAACCACCTGCGGAACTGATCGATCCGCTTGCCGTGGAGTATCGCAAGTCGAACTTCGATACGGGCCAACTGGTCGAGACCATGCTGCGCTCGAACCACTTCTTCGCGCCCGAGAGGTATCGTGCCAAGATCAAGTCGCCGGTGGAATTCGTGTGCGGAATTGTGAAAGGTTTGGAAGGAAGCGCGGGCGCGCTGCCACTCGCCGAAGCCCTCGAGGGACTCGGGCAGGTGTTGTTCGCGCCTCCATCGGTCAAAGGTTGGGATGGCGGCCCGGCGTGGCTCAACGCCCAGACACTTCTGGGCCGCAACAACCTGGCGTTAGCGCTCACTTCCGGCGAAGATAACCGCTTTGGCACCCGCTGTGATCCCGCAGCCGTGATACAGAAGCACGAGGTCAAAGATGATGCCGCTGCGCTGAAGTGGCTGCTCTCCGTATTCCTTCAGGACGATGTTCCCGACGCCGCCCGCGAGCGACTGACCGGCTACTTGGCCACGGCCAAAGACGTGAAGTACCCACTGTACTGGTCGCCCACCGATGTGAGCAATCACCGGGCTCGGGCTGTCGCTCACCTCGTACTCACACTGCCCGAGTTCCAGCTCAACTAACGCCATGATCACGCCAATCCGGGCGTGCTTTCGGGAGACGCATCATGCTTCGCCGCGACTTTCTCAAGACCTCCACGTTGTTGGGCTTCGGGGCCACCATTCCCACGTTCCTGGGTCGCTCGGCACTGGCAGCCCGCACCGCCGACCAACCCGGCGCAAAGGACACCGTGCTGGTCGTGGTGCAACTCACCGGTGGTAACGACGGACTGAACACCGTCATTCCGTTCAAGAACGAGACGTACTACAAGCTCCGCCCGACGATTGCGGTACCCAAAGGCGAGATCAAGAAGCTCACCGACGATCTTGGCCTTCACCCCGCGATGGCCGAGTTCGCCAAGCTCTACACCGACGAAGCGGCGCTCAGTGTGGTGCAAGGCGTGGGCTACCCGAACCCCAACCAATCGCACTTCCGCAGCATGGATATCTGGCACGCGGGAAGCACCGCCGAAACGCTGAACGAAGGCTGGCTGGGCCAGGCCCTGAAGGCCAAGCCGGTACCCGCGTTCCACCTCGCCGGCGGAAACGAAAGCTCGCCACTGGCGTTGAATGGCGCGCCGGTCCGGGTGCCGTCGGTGAACTCCCTGGAAGACTTCAAGCTGAAAACCGCCGCGGCGAGTGGTGCGGATGGTGCGGCACAAAAAGGTGTGATCACCGGTGTTGCCGATACCACGACCAGCGGCAACGGCCTGCTCGACTTCGTCGCCCGCACACAGATGAACACCTACGCC
>JBGTAO010000362.1:0-4675 GCA_041749835.1 Gemmata sp.
GTGGTGATTGGGCGAACGCAGAGACCTACCTTGCTCAGGCTGTGAAGCACGACCCGAACCACAAGCGGGCCTGGACCAACTACGGAATGACGCTCGCCCAGCTTTCGAAGTTGGATGAGAGCTATCAGGCGTTCTGTAAAGTCGTACGCCCCGCAGACGCTCATTGCAACTTGGCGTTCATTCTTGGCTCGCAAGGTAAACTCGAGGAAGCGAAAGCTCAGTATCGGGAATCGTTGCTACTCGATCCTAGCCTCAAGATTGCTCAGGCAGCACTCTACCGGATGGAGTCGCCGAACTTGCCCGGTACAGACATTGCGCACAAGACTCGCTTCGATGCGGTCGAGGCTGCAGCGAAAGTGCCATCGATTACCGAATTGGAAGCTCGGATGAAGAAATATGAGAGCGTGGCACCGGTCGTTGTGCCAGCAGCCGGTACACAACCGAACGATCTTAAGTAGGCAACGTGCTGTCACCGAACAACTTGGCGCAGTTGAGACGATCCGGAATCCGGATCGTCTCATGCATTCCGGAATAGCGACAAATTCTGCGCCGGCCGCAATTCCGGCAAAAGGCGGAAAATCCGCAATGAGCACTATTGTGCTTGAGGCGGGAGATGGTAAATTCTACATCCGGTAGAAAGTGTTTCTCCCACCCCTAAGGGAGGAGCCGTTGAGGGAACGAACCGGCTTGTTTGCCGGTGATCAGGATTGGTCCGGCGTAGAAAACCTCGCGGACACAACTTGAAGTCGCCCCAACGTTGTCCTGCCTCATTCCCGCCCAAGGAGGCTGCAATGCGAGCCCGAAGTGCAGTTGGAACAATGTGTTTAGCCGTCCTCGCGACGCTCGGCCTGAGCAGCCAAAGCGTCAAGGCGGCCCCGATCATCATCGACACTTTCACAGTCAACCAGTCGATTGGTGGCGGCCCTGGTGGTAGTAGTGGCCCGTTCACTAATTCCGTCGGTGGACCGTTCATTGGCGGTCTAGGAACTGGCCGAGCCTTCACCATCGAGCGTACCGCAGGAGCGTCAACCTTTGGTGCCGACTCTAACCTGTCGACCCCTGGTTATCTTTCGATCCAAAACGGCACCGGTACCACCAACACGTTCAGTAGCGCCTACACGTTCAATAGCCCGGTCTCGTTGCTCAGCGGCACGATTTTTGATCTTCTAGACGTCGATAACGATATCGGTCTTGTGGATCTGGCCGTCGAAATCTACTCAGGCAACACTCTGCTCGCAACATTGACCAATCAGATCAATGGTAATGTTGTCGGCCAGAATTACGATTTCACCCTGGGCGTCAACTTGGCTAACGTCACTGGGATCAGCCTTGTGGTCTCCAGTCTTTCGAACGCTGGTGCGATCGGTACAGACACACGGATCGGCGAGTTCAGCATCCGTGATGACAGCACCGTGATCATCACCGAAGTTCCCGAGCCTGCCACACTTGCCACGCTGGGCCTCATGAGCATGGTCGGTGGCTACTACACTCGGCGGAATCTGAAGAATCGGGCAGTTGCACAAAGCTAATCTACCCGCTACATTCCATACACGCGGACTGGATTACGCGGAACGGGCAGGAAGCCACCTGCCCGTTCCGCTTTTTTTATGCCCCGATCACTGCACTCGAACGGATGCACACCCCGCGATGAGTACTGCCCCACTCCCCGCAACGGCCGCTGGATCGCCTGGTTGGTCGATCCCCGTCTGGATTCCACTTGGAGCCGCAGTAGGGCTTACCATTGGATTGTTCGGCGCGAGCCTGACCAATCTGGTTGGGCTCTGGGATCGCGATCCGAACTATTCACACGGCTACCTGGTCCTCCCAATCAGCCTCTTCCTCGGTTACCGCATCTTTCGCCGGGTGGGGGCACCCATCCGTGGTGAAATCAGCATGGGGCTGATCGCGATTCTCTTTGGTGTTCTCTGCCAACTCGCGGTTACCATTGTTCGCTGGCCACCGCTGAGTTACCTGGGCCTGATCTGCGTTCTTCGTGGGTTGCTCGTGTGTGCGGGTGGGCGGAAGTGGGCCAGGTACTTTACGTTTCCGCTCTTGTTCCTGTTCTTCATGTTCCCCGTACCAATTACCTGGACCAGTTATGCAGCGTTGTGGCTTCAGGACATGGTCGCCAAGATCAGCGAAACGGTACTCTCGCTGTTCGTGATCTGCCACCGAGTTGGCCATTCCATTCGCATTGCTGGTGTGGATAAGTCTCTGGTTGTGGCTGAAGAATGCAGCGGATTAGGCCAGATCGTTTCCTTCCTGGCCTTTGGTGCATTGCTCGGGCATCTACTCGCTCGGCCGATGTGGCACCGGGCATTGTTGCTCTTCGGTGCCATCCCGATTGCGATCGCAGCCAATACGCTGCGTGTCACGCTCATGAACCTGGGTGCCTATTACTTCGGCACCAAGTGGCTCACCGGTACTTTGCACGATTTGCCCGCTCTCTTCAGCATTCCGATTGGTGTGGTCTTCTTCCTGTTCCTCGATCGCGTCCTGTCGCAATTCAGCGAACAAAGTCCAAACCCCGACACCACGGCCGATGCCGCGGAAGCAGTCCAAGCGACACCAGTCCTTACAACAGAACAAACACCACCCGGGCGAGAGACCCCTGGCCGAGGTCTCTTTGCCGGGGCGATGCTTCTCGCTCTGGGCCTGGTGGCACAACTGGGATTGACCAACCACTTGCGAGCGTCTGGTGAATTGAGCTACCCACCGCTCGCCGGACCGTTCGATTCGCTGCCCTTATCGTTCAATGATCCCAAGACGGGCCAACTTGCCTGGCGCGGTGGCAACATGAACGAAGCGCGGGATGCCACACGGGCGAAGCTCCCGTTCCAGGCCGATGATCTCCTCTTTCGTGCGTACCAAAATATCGACGGTGCCCAGATCCAGGTTTACATGGTGCATTCTCGTGCAGGGGAAGATCGCAAGCATCACCCCGAAATCTGTATCCGCGATGTGAGCGGCGCACCCGAAGACGTTGCGTTCCGGAAGCAGGTGCCCATTCGAGCGGACGGCTCGGCTTCGGCACAGCGCTTCCGCTTCCAAACCGGGATCGGCCGGGCGGTAGTCGTTTATTACTGGCATTACACTCCACGGCCAATTGATGACCCAAACCGCACCCAATTACAAAGCCTCCATCAGCGAATTGGCGTGGCCGCTCCGAGTATTACGGTGCAGGTGACCGTGCCAATCGATGAACCCAAAACGTTGGCCGCTGTTGAGGGGCAATTCTTGCCCGCTCTTGACGCGGCTGCCCGGCAGCTCGTGCTGCCTCCAGATACCGAGACTGGCTGCCATCGACTTCCGATTGCTTTGATCCGGTAATCCCCCGTGTGTTGCTCGCTCCAACGTGCTGACACGAGCATCCTGGAATCCGACTTCCAACCCGGTGTAACGCCATGAGTGTGCGACGATCTCGAAGTTACCAATTCCTTCTTGCAATCCTGACCCTGGCGTGCCTGGGTGGCGCGGGTTACCTGGGCTACGTGACCTTCTTTGCAGGAAGTTCCGCCAGCCGACAGTTGAAGGCCGCCGAGACCGCTTATCAGAGTGGTATCGCAGCTTTCAAAGCTGAAAACTGGAAGGACGCCACGCTCCGCTTCGACGAAGCAAAAGTGCTGGCAGACAAAGCCATGGAATCGCTCAATGAGCAAACCAAGGCCGGCAAGATCACCGAAGACGAGATGAAGCCGCTCCACGGCAAGATCATGTGGGTGAAGGCTCGTGCGATCCGTGATCAGGCATTTTCGAAGTCACAGGAAGAGGGGAAGCCACTTCCGGAGACCGTCGATCCGCAATACAACGAGAAGTTTCGCGCGTTCGGCGGGATTCCCGATGCCGAAGCACGAGCCGAAGCCATCACCGCCCTTCGCATTGCAGGAGACCGTCTCAACACAGAACCAGAGATCATTAAAGAAGCACTTCGAGTTGAACTCGTGCTCCAACCGATCAACTGGCCAGTCGCCGAACGGTTCCTCCGCAAGCAACTGGAGATGAATCCCAAGGATGCCCGGGCACATTACTACATGGCCCGTTTGGAATACGATCAGCCCGGCCTCGACGGATTCATTCCCGTACCAATTGATCGCAAAACAGCTGACCGAATCGACAAGGCCTACGAACACCTAAAAGCCGCCCGCCAACATGGCTCGGCCTACTGGCGTACTGTGGGGCTCGAAGCATCCGTGTTGAACTGGCCACTCCAGACAGCGGTTGAACGCAAACTCAAGCCGGATGCGATCGCGAGCGCCGAGAAAGCACTCGACAACGTGCTCTTCGATCCGCAATCGGGTGCTGTGGCCACCGCGGGGCGAGCTGAGAACCTCACCGGGATCAACAACGCCGATCTTCTGGGCCTCGGTGCGATCTGGAACATCGCGATGGAACGGGCCACGAGCGATGTGAAGAAGGCAGGCGGGAGTCCCGTACGAATTCAGATTGTCGCTGATGCCGCGTTGAGCCTGGCCCAAAAGGTGGCGGAGAATCCTGCGCTGGCAACGCTTTTGCCGGCGTTCCTCGGTGATCTAATCGAAGTGGCCGATTCCGCTCAACCGTATCTCTCGCGGGCCGATCCCGTTGCTTGGCGGGACTACTACTCCAATGTCGAAACGCTCTTGAGCAAGAGCACCGATGCCGCCAAAACTCGCCCGCGGATCTTGTTGCAACTCGC
>JBGTAO010000363.1:0-3463 GCA_041749835.1 Gemmata sp.
ATGAAAAGCTGACCTATCGCCACAATGGCCGCGATGAGCGCCTCACCGATGTCAGCGGCCAGGTCGTCTCGGAGATCCTGGCGTGACATTGCCTGTGCGCGTTCACTTCGATCCGAGTGACTACGGTCCCACGGTTGCCGCGCTGCTCCAACAGTCGCGTTTGGCTGAACTTGGCCCGGGGCAGCCTGCCGAGGACATGCGATCGCAATTGGAAACGGTTGAGGCCCCAACGGCCTGTCGTGCGGGCCTCTGGCTTTACTTCGATTTTCTGCACGAATCGCACGAAATCAGTCAGGAGTTGCACACTCCGGAAGGAAGTTACTGGCACGCGATCATGCACCGTCGGGAGCCGGACGCCGCGAACTCGAAATACTGGTTTCGCCAGGTAGGGCCGCATCCGGTGCAGTCTCTGCTCGTCGCCGAGGCCGCAGCACGGGGCTACGCCTACACAACGCCCTTCGCCTTCATTGATGTGTGCGAACGACTCCGAGGAACCGCTTCGCCGGGCGAAGAGCAAGCCCGGCAGATTCAGTTGCTGGAATGGCAATTACTGTTCGCCCACTGCTGGGCAGCCGATCGCTCCCGTTCCGGGTAGTGTGGTCTGACAGACTCTGGAAAAATCACTGTAACCTGGGCGGTGTTCGCGGGTCACTGTAATGGCGGCGTTGCAGATGCCGCAGCGGAATCTCGTCCTATTAGTGGAGTTCATGATGATGCGATTGGCTTGCGTACTGGTAGTCGGGTGCTGTAGTGGCGCGGTGCTCTCGGCTGCCGATCACACGACCGATACACTCGAAACGATCAAGAAAACTCTCAAGGAGAAGAAAGCCGTCATCGTGGATGTCCGCGAAGCGAGTGAGTGGGAAGATGGCCATCTCAAGGTAGCCCGGCACGTACCGCTCTCGGATTTGAAGGCGGGCATCCCGGCGGAGAAGCTCTAAGAGAAGTTGCCGCCCGGGAGCGTGGTGTACTTGCACTGCGCCTCCGGGAAGCGCTGTCTTGCTGCTGCGGAGGTGCTCAAGAAGCAGGGTTATGATGTGCGGCCCCTCAAAGACGGCTACGACGCACTTGTGAAAGCGGGCTTCTCGAACGACAAGTAACCCCGCGAGAGGTGCTCGGGTTCGGTCGTCAGAAGAAGAACAGCTTGACGATGTTGAAGAAGATGACGATCCCGAGCACGTCGGAGAGCGTGGCGATGAACGGTGCGGACATCAACGCCGGGTCGCCACCACACCATTTGATCAGCAGTGGCAGCATAGTACCGACCACTGCCCCAGTTAAGCAGATGCCCATCACCGAGAGTGTGACCACCCAATTGAGGCTCCAGAACTCACCGGCTGGCACCTTCGCCAGGATGTTATTGGGCGTCAAGAAGTAGGTTCGCCCGACCGAAAGAATGCCTAGCGTGAGCGCCAGTGCCGTGGCGATCAGCAACTCGCGGCGAAACACCCGCAGCCAATCCTGAAGTTGCACCTGTTCCAGTGCCAGCGCGCGAATTACCAGCGTGGCTGCCTGCGAACCCGCATTCCCACCCACCGAGAGACACAACGGCACGAACACCATGAAGAACGCGACCCGCTCCAGTTCCGTCTCGAAGAAGGCCATCGCGTTGATCGTGAACATCTGAAGGATGAAGAGAAATGCGAGCCAGAACGCCCGGCTTTTCCAGATCTGGGCCAAGCTCGCATCGAGGTAGTTGGCCGCTATCGGTCCGACGGCCGCTTGCCGCTGCATGTCTTCGGTCGCCTCTTCACGCACCACGTCCAGCACGTCGTCGTGGGTCACGATTCCCAGCAAGCCATACTTATCGTCCACCACCGGTACAGCCAGGAAGTCGTACCGGGCGAACACCTCGGCCAGGGCTTCCTTGTCTTCAGTGTAACGCAACGTCACGATGTCCGTTTCCATCAGCTCGCGGACCAGGGTGTGCCGCTGGGCCAGGATCAGGTCGCGTAGCGAGAGCACGCCCAACAAGCGGCGCGGGGCGAGGCTGCCGTCGGGTCTGCGGACCGCATCGTCGAGAATGTAGATGTAGTAGATCGTTTCGCGGTCGGGGGCTTGCACCCGGAGTTGATCGATGGCCTCCGCCGTGGTGGCGGTTCCGGGAAGCCACGCGTAGTCCGTTGTCATCAACGAACCAACCGTGTTCTCTCCGTAGCTGAACAGCGTAGCGATGTCCTTTCGATCCGCCTCATCGACGAGTCGCATCACCGATTCCGTCACGCGCGGGGGCAACCGGCGGAGGAGATCCACACGATCGTCATGCGACATCTTCGAAAGCAATTGCCCCATTTGCGGGCGAGCCCGCTCGGCCATCTCGACCTGCACTCCGGGCGGGAGATACTCGAAGATGGACGCTTGCGTGCGCAGATTGGCCTGGCTGATCACCTCCCAAATTTGCTCGGGCGTAAATCCTTCATCGAGCGCTTCGGCAATGGTCGCCGGGTGCAGCGACTCACAAAACTCGCTCAAGCCCGCGAGGTTCTCCTCCGCCAGCATCAGCTTGACTTCCGGCGCGAAGAGCGGATGTGCCATCGTGTAACACCCTGAATGAACTGCGCAAACGACCTGATCACCGAGCCGGAGGTCACCCCAGGGCGCATGCCGGGCTGCGGGGTGTCACGGTATCAACAGATTATCGATTAACCGCGTGCTGCCCAAAAATACCGCCACCGCAGCGACCACCGGGCGATCCAACCGTGTGAGCGGTTGCAGGCTTTGCGCATCCAGGATGCGTGCATAATCGACCCGCGCTCCCGGGATGCGTGCCAACTCGGCAGTCAGAGTCGATTCGAGCCGTGCGATATCGATCTCCCCGGCCGAGGCCCGACTGCGGGTGGCTTGTAATGCTGCGAAGAGACCCGGGGCGGCCGCTCGCTCGGCTGCGGTGAGGTAGCGATTGCGTGAACTCATCGCCAGTCCATCCGCTTCTCGCACCGTGGGTTCGACTCGCACCTCGATCGGCACATTCAGATCGCGCACCATTTGCTGAATGATTCGAGCTTGCTGGAAATCCTTGGCCCCGAAGTGCGCCACATCCGGCAACACGATATTGAGTAGCTTGAGCACCACCGTGCAAACGCCCCGGAAGTGCCCGGGCCGGCTCGGCCCGCACAACTCGCGATCCAACTCGGTTACCTCGACCGTGGTCACGGAGCGTTCGGGGTACATATCCTCGACAGTGGGTGCGAAAATGTACCGCGCACCCGCCGCCTCGCAAAGCTGGCGATCCGCTTCCAGCGTTCGCGGGTAACGCCCAAAGTCTTCCTGCGGGCCAAACTGGGTCGGGTTCACGAAGATCGATACGACGACGCAACTGGACCGTTCCGCGGCGGCCTGCACCAACGCCGCGTGCCCGACGTGTAGTGCGCCCATCGTGGGGACAAACCCGATCCGTAGCCCGTTTCGGCGTGCTTCGGCCACTGCAGTACGGATTTCTGCAATCGTCGTGAAGACCGGTATT
>JBGTAO010000364.1:0-4508 GCA_041749835.1 Gemmata sp.
GTTCCGTGACAATTCGTTGCACCCCGGAGTGACTCAGTTGCTCCGGTTGCACGGCGGCAGCAGCTTGAGGCACAAAACTGGGGTGTGCCAGCAACAATTCCACGAGTTGGTATTCCGCAGCCAATTGCGGATCGACTTTAATCGAAGAGCTACCGCGATTGGCCACCGCATGTGGCGATGGAGTCGAGAGTTTCGCAGGCGTTGGGTTGGCTACCGCCTTTTGGGCCGCGAGGACTTCTTGCCTACGTCGTTCGGCACGAATCTCCTTCAAGCGAGCCCAAACTGTCTCTTGACGCAGCCCCAGTCGATGCGCGAGCCGTGTCACGATCAACTCGTGTTTGACCTGGGCGGCCTGGCTTTGCAGTGGCGGTGCTGCGGCCATCATGCCGAGAACCTCATCTACAATGCGGCGGGTCAGTTCGAGCGAAGCTCCCTCACGTTGGAGCAGGCGATCAAGTTTAAAATCCAGGGCATCGCGGGCTTCGCCTAGTACCTGTTTAAACGTCTCAACTCCGCCCGAGCGGACAAGCAAGTCGCAAGGATCGAGGCCATCCGGCAGTGTGGCGACCGCGAGTTCGACATCTTGCGAAATAAAGATCTCCAGAGCGCGATCGACTCCCGTTACTCCACCCGCATCCGCATCGAAGAGCAGTACGACTTTCGGCACATAACGGCGAAGCTGTGCAACGTGGCGGGCATTCAACGCAGTGCCCATCGTGGCGACAACTTGCCCAACGCCGAATTGATGGGCCATCATGACATCGGTGTAACCTTCTACCACAGCCAGATAGCCCGCTGTCGTTCCCGCATGGCGAGCGGCATCCAACCCATAAAGGACATCACTCTTACTAAAGAGGGTGGTCTCGGCAGAGTTATAATACTTGGGAGCACGAGCAGCGTAAGGCGATTCGGGCAGAATGCGCCCACCAAAGCCAATTACCTGACCGCGCACATCTTTGATCGGGAACATCACGCGATCGCGGAAGCGATCGTAGTGGCCACGTTGTTCCTGCCGCTCGGCAATTAAGCCCACCTCGATCAAAGCTTCGGTCGAGATTCGCTCAGCAACTGCGAGTCGAACCAACCAATCGCCGTTAATCGGCGCGTAGCCAACTGCGAAGTCGCGGATGGTTTTGCCGGAGAACTTACGCGACGCAATGTACTTGACCGCTCCCGCGCCAATCGGATCTTCGAGTAAGGCGTTCTGGTATTTCCCACAGGCCCAGCGCATCACTTCCAGCAATCGCGTCCTTGCATGGTCTTGGGGAGACCGGGTTTCGTCGAGCTTGATTCCCGCCCGTGTGGCGAGTATGGCACGTGCCTCGTTGAAGCCGACTTTCTCCATGTGCTGGACAAAGCTAAACGAGTCGCCGTGCGCCCCACAGGACCAGCACTTATAGCGCTGACGTTTGGGATCGATGTCGAGTGACGGGTGGGAATCGTTGTGGAAAGGACAAAGCGCTTTGAAGACGGCACCCGCGGACTTCACCGCCAAATACGAACCAACGACAGCAACAATGTCGCTGGCGGCCTTCACCTGTTTTGTCAGCTCCACCGAATCGAACGGCACAGGGCACCTGCGGATGACCAGTACAAGTCAAATCAAGCAACGGTGCCACAGCCGGCGAGTCGGGACGGCATCGGCACTGACAGTTGCTGTGTGAAAAACTCGTTACCGGCGACAGTGGTTGTCGGGCAGCCGCATGTGCGCGAGCCAGACAACTTCGTTTAAGTTCCGCGGTCGAACGGCCTTCGTGATCGTGGGTCGAGTTCCCGGGTCCCCGTGCTGTGGTGGAGCTTGGCGTTCGGCGTGAGTGCTACCTTCGCAAAAATGCTGAGGAGCGGCCGGGTGTTTACGCCGTTATGGGGTGGGGATAACTCGAGCTGTTTCGTTGCTCCTGTGGAGCATCGAGGCCGTAGCATCAATCCGTTGATGCAACGCGAATTATAGCGGGTCACCGGTTGGCGTCAAGTTGGGCTGGTCCGTCCAACTCAGCATGACGACATTCTCTCTTACCCCACAAGGGCCGTGCAGGTGGCAGGCGGTCCGTCGATTCCCCCTGCTCGAACCAGGAGAGCGCGTTCAGGTTCGCGTCGTGTGCAAAGCCCGTCCATGTCGTACAACTGGACTGCTCGAAACTACCACATCGAACTGAGAGCGTTCGAACTCCAAATCCATGAGCATGAAGTCAACCCTAATCCACTCAAAGAGCCCCGGCACAGCTTCTTTCTCGGTCTTTCCCCGCTCTCCAGGATTAGGTAAACTGCGTGGAACAGCTTAATCGGCCGCGGCGAGGTCGTCGATCATGTGGGCACTCCTGGTCTTTGGCGATGTTGCGCCAGCAAAGAACGATCCCTTCCGCCAACCCGAGGTAATGTGGGGTACGGCAGGATTGGTCGTGGCGTTATTGGTGGGTGCCTTCGTATTGCACCTCGTCGATCGTTGGCGAAAGAAAAATGCCGCGGCGACGGTCAACCCTGCTGATGAGCTCACCGACTTTCGACAAATGTTCGAGCGCGGCGAAATCACTGAAGAGGAATACACCCGGTTACGGAATCGAGTGGCCCAACGAATGAAAGCTCCCGAAGCCGTGGGTGGTGTGTTGGGAACTCTTCCCAATACCCCAACGCTACCAACACCACAGCCGCCGGACACTGACAACCCTTCGCCATCGGCGTGATTGCCCTATCCGTCTTCGCGCGAACAACCCGCATGCCCCTGCCGGGAAATGCTTCGGGTTGCAACTGTTCTCCGGAACCAATGCGGTGCCTCTGTTCTTGAGCGGTATGATTAGCTGGAGATGGGCACGGCCCGTCCATCATCAATCCAACCTGTTCATCTGGTGACTTAACCGTCAGATCGGGGAGCCCAATGCCGTCAGACCGCAACTCCGGTGACTCTAGTACCCGCAAACCACCTGGTACCGCCGGCCGGAATCGCAACGCTTACTGCTCCTTCTGCCGCCGTTCGCATCGTGATGTTGGGCCGTTGGTCGAGGGGCCAAGCGATGTCTACATCTGCGGTGAATGTATCGAACTATGCCAGTCGATCATCGATCAGGAAAAGAAGCGGCGGGGCGGCCCCAAGACTGCCACGTCCAACATTCCGGCTCCGCGCTCGATCAAGGAAAAGCTTGACGGCTATGTCATTGGTCAGCAACGCGCCAAGCGGGTACTTTCGGTTGCGGTCCACAACCACTACAAGCGGTTGAGCCTGGGCGAGGCACGTGACGTCGAGATCGAAAAGAGCAACATCCTCTTCATCGGGCCTACTGGGAGCGGCAAGACCTTGCTGGCCCGAACGCTGGCGAAGATTCTCGATGTCCCGTTTGCAATTGGCGACGCGACAACCCTGACCGAAGCGGGGTACGTGGGTGAGGATGTCGAAAACCTGTTGCTGAAACTCCTCCACGCAGCCGATTTCGATATCGAGGCGGCCCAGCGCGGCATCATCTACATCGACGAGATCGACAAGATCGCCAAGACCTCGCAGAACGTCTCGATCACACGCGATGTCTCGGGTGAAGGTGTTCAGCAAGCCCTTCTGAAAATGCTCGAAGGGACAGTCAGTAATGTCCCGCCGCAGGGGGGCCGTAAGCATCCCGAGCAGCAATACATTCAGGTGGACACGTCGAACATCCTGTTCATCTGTGGTGGTACATTCGTTGGCGTCGAAGACATTATTAGTCGACGTTTGGGACGCAAGAGCATCGGCTTCGGTGCGGTGAATGAAGCCCAGAAGGATCGGTCGCTCGGGGAATTGTTGAACCAAGTCACGGCGGACGACCTGATCGAGTTCGGCATGATCCCGGAGTTCGTTGGGCGGCTTCCCGTACTGGCACCACTGGATCCACTCGATGAAGATGCGATGATGCGCATTCTCACCGAGCCCAAGAACGCACTGGTGCGTCAGTACGAAAAGCTCTTCGAGATGGAAGGTGCTGAAGTCGAGTTCGAGCCCGCTGCCCTGAAAGAAATCGCCAAACTGGCCAAGGCTCGTGACACGGGAGCGCGCGGTCTACGGGCCATCGTCGAGGACGTGATGCTCGATGTCATGTACGATCTGCCCGAGATGGAGCATAAGGGCAAGCACATCATCACTGCCGAAATTGTCCGCGGTGAACGGAAGCTCGGCGAGAAGAAGCCCGGTAAGAAAAGTGCCTGAGGCCGGTGAGTCCCATTTCACCACGACTTCATCCGATGCAATCGGATGAAGTCGTGTCGTTTTATTCACTCCACTCGATCAATGATTGCGTTTTAATGATGGTCCATTCATCAGGGAAAGTATGGTAAGCGGCGGTGCTGAGACCCGCTGGCAGGGCAGTCGCAATCACGACGCTCAACGGTGAAATCCCAAACCGATGTGGTGTGCGGCACTGGTACACCAGGCCTTTGCGAGCACCCTCAAGTGCCAGGTCTTCCTGCACGTGCTGGAATTGCTCGGGGGGCAATTGTTCGAGTTGCATGCTCACCTGGTATTGCACCCTATCACCGAGTTCATGGCGAGC
>JBGTAO010000365.1:0-2525 GCA_041749835.1 Gemmata sp.
AGTGGGATGCGTTGGGGTGAAACGGGCGCGGATGCGGTTTGCCACCTCCGCGCCTTGTTCCGCAGCGAGAAATGCCAGTGGGACGCCTACTGGGGCACCCTTGCCGCCTGATTCCCACCGACACTAAAGACGCTCACCCCCAGCCAGCAAGTCGAGATCCACCGCGAGGAGCGCCAGATTCTGGTTGAAGTCGTCGTGCAATTCGCGAGCAATCCGTCGCCGCTCGACCTCCTGGGCCTCCAGCAAGCGGCGGGTCAACAATTGCAGTTCCCGTTGGCTGGCACGCAGAATGTCTTCGGCTCGCCGGCGTTCGGTGAGGTCGATAATCGACGCGAGCATGAAGTGCCCCTCGGGAGCCCGCAGGGGATTGAATCCGATCTCGATGGGGAACTCGCTTTCGTCCTTCCGTCGTCCTCGGAGATCGTGGCCGCCTCCCCGCGAACCGCTCTCCGGTTCAGTCGGTTGCTGCTCCCCCACCCATTCAGGTACGAGCAATTCCACGGGTCGACCGATCAGTTCATTCCGGCGATAACCGAATAGCAACTCGACCTGGGCATTGACCAGAACGATCGCGCCGTCCCGGCCAACTATCAGCATCCCGGTCGGAGAAGTCTCGACCACCTGCCGGAACCGCGCATCCGCTCGACGCCGCTTCACCCGTTGGGCGAGTAGTCCGGCAATCAGGAGTGCCTCGACGAGGCAGATCGCGACGACGCCGACGATGTGCCACTTGTAGACGTCCCAGAAGGTCGGCTCCTTGAACAGGACGATACTACCGCGCGGTAGACTTTGCTCGCTGATCCCCCATCGCTGGAGCTGCCGCCAGTCGAACACATCGGTGTTTGCACTTACCTCCGAGACCGAGACCGACTCAGGCTTCTCCCCGGCCAGGAGCCGCAGGCCGATCCGAGCTGCGTTGTTCCCCTCCGCCTCAAAGCGGAAGACACGACCACCGACGATCCCACGACCGACGTAGGTACCCACGTGCCCGTAGATCGGGGCATTCGTCTTCGATGCGATGCGATCCAATGCCTCTGCGGGGATGAAGGGCTTGCCGGTGCCGTCCTGGAAGACATGGAGGTAGTAGACGATGCTCTGCTGGGGGAGGCTGGCGACTTGTTCGAGCAGTTCGTCCATCGGTAGCCCGCTCAGATAGACGAACTCCAACCGGCCCTCGTACGCTTGGAAGATGCGCCGGGCCTCGGCTTCCCATTCCACGTCGAACGGTGCCTTCCCCGCGATCACGTACACTCGCCGGGTGTCTGGGTGGAGCCGGAGCGCGAGGTCGAGCGTTCCGGCCAGGTCCATCCGAATCGGAAGCCCGATCACGTCGGGTGGGAGGCGACGTGCCGCGATCTCCTTCTGATCGACGGCCACAAACACGATCGGAACCCCGGGGAACAGCTCGACACGGTATTGCAGTGCGAAATCCAACGCAGACGACAGGGCGGCGATCACCAGATCGACCTTCCGCCCTGCGTACTTCTGCCGCAACAGCGTGACCTGGGCCTGCATGAACTCGGCGTCGCGGAGCCGGGAGGTATCGACGTACTCGTTGCGGCTTTCAACGTGCCCGGGAGACTGGTTTGCGAAGGTCGAGCGGATGGCGCGGTTGGCCAGGATCACCCCTGGCGCGCCGTCGCTCTCGTTCGGGTAAAGAACCACGACCAGCTTGCGGCTATCCGGCGCGGCCGAAGCAGTTGTTGGGTCCGAGAAGAGGATGCCAACGGTACCCAGCACAACAACCGCACACAGCCGCAGTTGAGCAGCCGGCTTTGCCCGACACCGAATTGCCAAGTCATTCCTCCGGGCTCGCACCATGCCTGCCGCTGGCGCAAATGCGGCGTGGCCTGGCTCGCCCGGTTCGACCGGGAATCGTTTGAGCCAAGAACGGATTTCTCACTAGTTTACCGAGTAACGCCTGGGGGTTCGCGCGGCACCTGTTAATTTTTCACACTTGACCCTGTCAGTTCTGACAGGTGCCACTCATCCCCTCAAGCGATAACCTCACAGAGCAGAGTTTCAGCCAGGGAGGCGGCCATGACCAGTTCACCACTCGCTGGTAAACCCGCGCCGGCCGAACTACTCATTAACCCAGCACGGTTGCAGGGTGAGTATTTGGACCACCGGCCCGACGTGGACGACACCGAACAACTGGTGAGCTTCGGCACGAGCGGTCACCGCGGCTCGCCGCCCCGGGGCACATTCACCGAAGCCCACATCCTGGCGATCACGCAAGCGATCTGCGACTTCCGCAAAAGCAAGGGGATCGACGGGCCACTCTATCTGGGCAAGGACACCCACTGCTTGTCCGGCCCGGCCCAGCAGACGGCTCTTGAGGTACTGTCGGCCAACGGAGTACAGACGGTCATTCAGCGCGACGACGGGTTCACGCCCACGCCAGTCATCTCGCGGGCCATCCTCGTCCACAACCGTGGCAGAACCGACCACCTGGCCGACGGTATCGTCGTCACCCCATCGCACAACCCGCCCGCCGACGGTGGCTTCAAATACAACTCGCCCAA
>JBGTAO010000366.1:0-8399 GCA_041749835.1 Gemmata sp.
GTTCGGCACGAAATCGCGTGGTGGGGTGCAGCGGATGCGTAGCGCGTGGCGACCCGGCGGCACCTCGACCAGGTACGATTTGTCCACGCCATACACCTTGGCGTCCCAGTCGCCTTTATCCAATTCGAAGGCATCATCGACCAAGCCCGAGAGCTTCATCTTGAATAAACCTCGCGAATCGATCCCGAACTTCATCACCAGCCGAAAGGTACGGATGCGATCGGAGGGGTTCACAATCACGAGGTTACCATCGGGTGGACCATAGCGGAATTCTTGCGAGTAGCCCGACGGCTCGGGTGTGTAGAAGCCACCGAGCCAGATGGGAGCGGCCCACTCTCGTTCGTACTGGGCGAGTGCCGCGAAGGCGTCGGGGTGGTTCGCGCGATAGATCTCGCGGTACGGGCGCAGATCCAGGAAGAACTGATTGCGGCTATCGTGAATCACCTCGGGCAGGCTGACCGACGGCCTGTGCAACTCTTCCTTGTAGGCCTGATTGATCTCGTTCACCACATCGATCGCACTGAGCGACGTTGCGGCTTCTTGAGGTGTGCGGGGTGGAGCGAAGCCGCGACCATCGATCAAGACGCCATCGAATCCACCGGCGACAACGCGATTGATCAAGGCCTTGATCTGCCCTTTCCGCAGCGGCGTTGCCACGTCCATCTGCCAGGCATCCGCTTCACGCCCCTTGATGGCACCAAAGCTCCAGACGAGATTATCGGTAATGACATAGCCACGGGCATGCTCGTAACCCGCCATCTTGAACGCCGGCGGGCTTTCGGGGAACGGGATATACGGCAAGCAGAACACACGATCTCCGGGTGTCATCGCATGCTCGATCTTGGTAAAGAATCGCGTATCCGCCCGGAAGCGTTCTGCATGCTTTTCGATTTCTTCGACCACCCGCGGCTTGAACCAGCTATACGGCGTTTGGTCGAGAAACCCGAGCACCGCGATTGCGGCCCAGGTGGGGTAACGCAGGAGTCGCCAGCGTGGTTGCGCGCGGGTGATCAGATAGCGATCCACCCACCACAGCACCACGAACATCGCTAGGAACGCGATGTAAACGCCGATGCGGTTGTAAGCGCGTATCTGGGCCGTCACGAGCAAATTGAAGACCGAACCCAAACCGCCCACGGTTCCAAGCAGCACGAGATACACGATCAACCCACCCACGGGGCCTTCGGGCCAACGCCGCGGGTACGGAAGGACCAGTATGGTGATCAAGCCGACAAACCCCGCACCGGCAAACAGACCCAACGAACCCGCACTCTCGGCTTCGGCTGGGCGCTGTGGCGAGGCGTACATCGCGCGAACTCGGCTGAAAAACGCGAGGTTATGATCGGGGGCCGGCAAGAGCATGTGGGCCAGCTTCAAGCCGTAGTTCTCGGCTTCCTCGGGAAAGCGTTCCGTAATGGGGTTCTTGCCATAACGGTACTGGTACACATACGCCGGGTAGTGATTGATTAACCCGAACGCCACGACCAAAGCGATGAGATAGCTCGCACCCGCCACGGCTCGCCAGGTGCGAAACACCACCCATCCGTACAGCCCACCAAAGGCGTAGGCGGCACACGCAAAGAAGGCGTAATAGGCACCGGCCGAAGCGGTCGCCGCCGCCAACACCACATAGCCGACCGCAGACCAGGAAAGGAACCGCCGCGAATAGGAACCATCTGGGTTCCGGTGGTAAAACAGGAATTGCCCCCGACAGAGCGCCAGCGCTGGCAAGATCGAGAGGGGCACCATCCAATACGCTGCGAGAAAGTAGTGGTACTCCCAGCGGTCCTGGTGATAGGGCAAGAACGCGTACAGTAGTCCGCCCACCGCCGCCGCAGGAAGCGTGAGGCGCAGCACACGAAACGCCCACATCGCTGTCAGCACGGTGAGTGGGTACGTCAGCAAGTTGTAGAGGTTGTAAACCTTCAGCAACTTCCGGACACGCGGGCTCGGCGTGGGTTCCTCGCTGCTGGCCGCGGGTGGTTCAGGAACCATCGCCGCCAGCCCACGGATCATCGCAAAATGAAGATGATCGATCACCGGGAAGTCGTAGAGTTGCTGAACCCCCGGGGCACCCATGCGTTCGTTCTGCCAGTGGCTGCCCCGCTCCACGGTGGCTTTCACCATCGTGAGGTACAGCAACGCATCGAGATCGTAATAGAACGGAGCTTCCAGATCCGTGCGGTCGAGGCGCATCCCACCGGCGACGAGCACACAACTCATCAGCATGACGCTGAAATACCAGATCAGCCGCACCCACCAGCGCGGCGTGGCAACCAGATCGGCCGGGGCAATCGGTTCAGTGCCCGGGCAAGCGGGAGTCACGAGCGGTCGTTTCTCTGCCAAAGGGTCCGGGGCGTGATCGAACATCAGTGTGCGTTACTCGGGGTGCGACGGCAGCACAGCGGGATGATACCATGGTTGGGATGCCGTGGGCTGAGTGCACGCGGCCGCTCAACCGAATAGTTAGGGTAACTCGCCTCCAATGTCATCCCTGGACGTTCCGCTCCCGCAGCTAATCTTTGGATGTGGGTACCTCGGTCGGCGCGTTGCCGCCCGCTGGCTATCGGCTGGCCAGCCTGTGGTCGCGCTCACGCGGGGGAACCGCACTGCGCTCGAAGCCCTGGGTATTCAACCGCTAGTCGGCGATGTTCTCGATCGGGCTAGCCTACACGCGTTGCCCCACGCCAACACCGTGCTGTATGCCGTGGGCCTCGATCGCAGCGGCGGAAAGGGGATGCGCGAGGTTTACGTTCAGGGTCTTGAACACGTTCTTGATACGCTTCCGCCGTGCAAGCGGTTCATCTACGTCTCCAGCACCAGCGGCTATGGCCAGCGCGACGGGGCCGTCGTGGACGAAACCAGTGCGACGGAGCCAATCGAGCCCTCGGGGCAGGTTGTGCTGGAGGCCGAACGCCTCCTCCAGTCGCGTCTTCCCGATGCCATCATCCTGCGATTTGCTGGCATTTACGGGCCGGATCGGTTACTCCGAAGGCAAACTCAACTGGAAGCGCGGGAACCCATCGCGGGTGACCCGAACCGTTGGCTCAACCTGATTCATGTGGATGATGGTGCCAGCGCGATTCTGGCCGCCGAAGCACGCGGAGTTCCGGGTGCGATCTACAACATCGCCGACGACACCCCGCAAACCCGGCAGCAGTTCTACACGCAACTCGCCCAGATTCTGGGCGCACCCGAACCCATCTTCGATGGCGAGCCCGACCCCCGTGCGAATCATCGCCGCATCAGTAACCACCAGGCGAGAACCACATTGGGCTGGCGGCCACAGTACCCCAGCACCGAACAGGGCTTGGTGGCCGCGGTCGCGCACTCGATACTCTGACAACACGTTCCCCAGGTGCCACATGATTCGGACGTTGGTCGCACTCTGCACATTGTGCTGCTGTTGGGTTGGGTTCGCCCAGGAGAAGCCACGCACGCTTCCCGCGAAAGATGCGGCCGCCGGGATGCTGATGCTCTTCGATGGTGCCAGCACCTTCGGCTGGACAACCGAAGGCGGTGCGACCATGAGCGTGAAGGATGGCAAGCTCGAACTCGAAGCCATCGACAAGCCGGGTTGGGTCTACTTCACGACACGGCTCCCCGAGAGCCTGGAACTCGTCGCGGAGTGGCGCGGTCGCAAGACGCAACTGTGGTTTCTCGGCAGCGGCGAGATCTCGACGAGTGTGGGCGACGACACGACACCGCATACCCGACTCCAGACCAACCGCACCGGCCGAACGTACTCGCTCCGCTCGCAGTACCGGGTCAAACCCGATGCGGACCCGATCAAGGGTGGCGGCGGAACAGTGAAGGATTGCGACCCGGGGCCAATCCGGATCGGGATTCAGCTCGATGTGGGAGGTTCGGTTAGCATCTCGCAACTGGATGTGCTCCCATCTGGCAATCAGGCGCTGTTCAACGGAAAGAACCTTGATGGTTGGAAGGTGAACGCTGCGGACCCGAAGCGCATGACCTCGCAATTCACGGTGACCAAGGACGGAGAACTGTCCGTCAAGAATGGCCCGGGCGACCTCGCTACCGAAAAGGAATTCGACAACTTCCTGCTGCAACTGGAGTGCAAGACGCTGGGTAAAGGGCTGAACAGCGGCATCTTCTTCCGCAGTATTCCGGGTCAATACCAGAACGGCTACGAGGCGCAGATCCAGAACCTGTTCAAGGGTGGTGATCGCACGAAGCCATTCGACTACGGCACCGGCGCGATCTACCGACGGATCGCGGCACGCAAGGTCGTCAGCGATGACAACGAGTGGTTCACGCTAACCGTGCTGGCCGACCGCAAGCGCATCGCCACCTGGGTGAACGGCTACCAGACGGTGGACTGGACCGACGAACGGCCGGCCAACGATAACCCCCGCCAGGGTTACCGGGCCGCGAAGGGTGTGCTCTCGATCCAGGGGCACGACCCCACAACTGACTTGCTCTTCCGGAACATGCGCATCACCGAGTTGAGTGGGAAATGAAAACCGCAGTGTGAGCACCGGTTGACCATTCACCGTTGCTCACACTGCGATTGAGATTCGACTTGTCACGAACGCCTTATGCCTCGGCCTTCTTCCGCCCGAACTTGGTCTCGGGCACATCGCTGCTTGCCGAGTTGAACCAGTTCCAGTTATCTTCGTAACTGATTCGCGTACGCTGATCCATCGCCATATTCGCGGTCAGCGCCAGGATGGCATCGACCATGGCAACCTCGCCATGGCACTTCGGCAAACGCTTCTCTTTATTCAGCGTGTAGTCGCCGTTCGAGTCGGTGGTATACGGGTCGGCACCCTTGAGCTCCCGCAGACAAAACGCGAAGTGCTCCATCTCTTCACGGTAGCCGCGGCTGGTGGCTGTGGCAGTCGCAGTTCCCTTGACAATCGCACCCGCGGGGCCACCCCAAGTGCTGGTCGAATCCATGGCAGGTTTGCCACCGCCGGCGGTCGTTACGGTGACGTTGGTGGCCCGAGCATCGGTCTCGGCCTTCTTGGTCGGATCCTTTTCCTTGAACAGGTAAACGTTCTGTTCACCCTCCACAATCATCGTACCGCGGCTGCCCATGAGGCACTCGCCGTACTGCTCGAAGCCGTTGGTGTTCACCGAGGTGTAAGTCACCACCACGATGTCGCTGGAGTTCTTAACCTTGGGCTTGCCGCTCTCGACGATCACGCGACCCTTGTCGTCCTGATCGAAGTAGGTTTTGCCCGGGAACTCGTACGTCACGAAGACATGATCGTCGGACTCGCGGTCGTTGCGACCCGGGCCGTAGAAGTACTTGCCACCCGCACCGACAACGGAGAGCGGCTTCGCCTTGCCCAGGAAGATGCTCGCGGCGTCGAGTTGGTGGCTGCCCAGTTCGGCCATGAGCCCACCGCCCGTGCGGTCGAACAGTCGCCAGCGGATCAACTGGTCGATGCTGCCGTAGTCCTTGTTCCACAGTTCGGGCTTCTTGCTCAACTCGGAGAAGTCTTCCTGATAGATCGGCGGGAACCAGCCATCGCGGAGGTCGGGCTGTTTGATTCCCACGGCCAAGGGCTTGCCGTTCTTGTCTTCGACGTAGGGCCAGGTGTTGTTGCGGTGCCACAGAGCGCGGATGTGTTTCACATCGCCGAGCACGCCGCTTTCGACCACTTCGTTGGCGTGGGCGTAGAGCATGGAGTAATGGCGTTGGTGCCCAATCGAGAGCAGCATCTTGTTCTTCTTGGAAGCGGCAATCATCTCCTTGCACTGACCGATGGAGCGCGCCATCAACTTTTCGCAGAGCACATGCAACCCGGCGTTCATGCAGTCGATGGCACACTGAGCATGCAGGTGCAACGGCAGCGCGATAACAACCATTTCGAGGCCGAGCTTGTCCTTATCCGCGATGAGTTGCTTGTAATCGGTGTAGAAGTGTTTCTCACCGATCTGCTTGGAATAGTCCTTGCCGTAGATCTTGGTGAAGCCCTTGCGAAGGGCCACTTTGGGATCGCCGTTGAGAATGCGTTCCTTGTTGTAAGGTCGAATGTCGCACGCCGCGACGAACTCGACGAACTCCGGGTTGTGTTCCCCCAGAAGCACGCCGCCTTCATCGCCGCACCCGATCAGTGCGGCCTTCACGGCCTTGTTCCCCTTCCACGACTGATAGCCGTAGTAGACTGCCGCGGAGACCGGCACCACGGCCGCGCCTGCCACCATCGTTTTCATGAAGCCACGGCGGCTGAGCTCTCCCGTGGTTTGTGCAAAGTTCTTCGTGCCTTGTGCTTTTTGTTCGGCCGTCAGGTCCAGGGCCATGATCGATCTCCGGGGAGTGGTGCGGAATTTATTGTCGCCGACAACGCCAACCCAATGCAATGGTCGGCGTGGCGGGATTACTTCGGGTCGGGAGCGTTCCGGAAGAACATACGATGGAGGATGGCATCGATCCCCATCCAGCGGCCCGTGGGGTGAACCAGCACCACCATGAGCCCCAGGAATTCGATGGCATTCTTGTTCACGAATACCGGGTTCCCTTCGGTTCCCGGCGGGGCGGGCAACCAGGGGAATGGTGGGTGCGTCAGGTAGGTGAGCACCAGGAATGCCCCACCCGCCAGGCACGCCAGCGGTGTGAACAAACCGAGCAGCAGCATGGCTCCAATCGCAGTGAGCGCCCAGCGTGTCTGCAAGTCGATCGTCTCGATCTTCGAAGTTGTCGCTGGTGGCGCGATGGGACCGCTGACCAACTCCTTGGGGAGTGCAGCGGTCAGGAGGGTCTTGAGGTCCGCATATTTGCCATCGAGCGCTGTGAGGATGTTTGCACGGGCTGTGGTGAGTTCCGCAGTCGCCTTGGCATCATCGGGCTTGGCCGCCGCTTCTTGCGACTTCGCTTCGTAATCTTGTACCAGCTTGCCGAAGCCGGGCTTGGGCTCCCCGGTGAACTCGTCGCGATTCTGGTACCAACTGGCGAGGCGCAGCTTGTTGGCTGCGAAAACAGCATCCAGTTCCGTCGAAGCTTCCTCGTTGAGTGGGTAAGCCGCCCGGAAGGCGTTGTAGAAGTTGGTCCAGCGATCCTGGAGCGTCTTCGGTAACGCCTGGAACGAATCACCGGCCCCGGCACTTGGGGTGAGCAGAGCCTGAAACCGTTCGGCATCCATGCCAACGAACTTGCTGGGCGAGACCACCGCCTGCTCGGGTGGCAAATCGGGCTTCTCCAGCCGGACCGCAATGATCTCTGTGAACGCCTGCTTCTTCAAGTCTTGCAAGAAGGCGTCGGCATCGACGATGAGCACGGAGCGAGCCCCCGAAACAACTGCCTTGGCATCCTTGATGCGGGCCATGTCGTAGCCATAGCCATTCCCGAGGTCAGCCTGGGGCCGCTTCTGGAGTTCATCAAGTTCCGCCTGGCGCTTGCGAATGCAGGCCAATCGCTGCGGAGCCGTGAGCGGCGTGTCGCCTGAAACGAACTTGACCGTGGAATCGCGTGGCTCGGCCCCGGTGATCCAACGGCCATACTTGGCCAGTGCGGTCGGCGTGAGATCGCCCTCAAGCCGGTTCTTCTCCTCGGCGCTGAGTTTGTACTTCTCTGCGAAGGTGGCGACGAACTGCTTCCACTCCTCCGCAACGGCCGTCGGCACAGCCTTGGCGAATTCCTGATCGGTTGAGCGCTCCAATTGCGCCAGTTTGTCCGCATTCTCCTCGGGTGTGCTGGCCTTGGTGGAAACAAACTTCTCGGCGGCCGTGCGAGCGGCCACCACGCGCAGGTTCGGGTCGGTGATCTTGTCGAGCGGGGCCGGAATCAGAACTGGTTCGGTCTTGGCTTTGAGCAGCGCTTCCGGGTCGCCCAGTTGCTGCCGCATGTACGGTGCGAAGGGGCCGTCCGCATCTTTAAAATAGGGCTCACTGGTGAACGGGCGGTTGGTCTCGGTTGGCCCAATGTAGTGCGAATAGAGCTTGCCCAGTCCTTCAAACAGGAAGTGCCAGCCAATCGCCAGCCGCAAGGCCAGGATGAAGAAGACCCGCAACGACCACCGGTTCTGAATCGTGGCCACGATCAGCGCCAAGACCGTGCCACCAAGACCGGCATACATCACCGCGAGCGGAAGAGGAAGATTCGTCATGGTTGTCGGTCCGCGTCGATCGGGGGAGAGTAGAACTCGTGATTCGGAAAACTGACCCACGGGGCGTGCGGCGCTTGGCCCGGTTGAGCATCCACCAATACGACTGCACCCATTACGGGCTTCAGCCGCATTAAGTTCGCCGTGCCCGTCGCCCCCAGCACGAATGCGGCCGTGGACATTGCATCGGCTTCGGCTGCGCTCGGGGCCATCACACACGCACATGCCGTTCCCGCTGCAGGCCAGCCACGTCTGGGATCAAGCAAGTGCCCAAGGTTCTGACCTTTATACTCGAAATACTGGAACGTGGCAGCAGAAGTCCCC
>JBGTAO010000367.1:0-4213 GCA_041749835.1 Gemmata sp.
GATGCGGATAGCGAGGGCGAAGAGGGGAAATTCTATGTTTGGCGTGAAGATCAACTTCATGCAGCGCTTGGTAAAGAGTTGGGTGCGTTCGCCTGTCGGATCTGGGGTGTCTCACCTGGTGGGAACTTCGAGGGACACAACATCCTGTTTCGAGCGCGTACCGATCAAGAGGACGCGGATGCTCTGAACATCTCCGTTCCGAAACTCCGCGAACAGTTGAACTCAGTCAAAGAAACACTGTACACACTCCGGGCACAGCGCATTTGGCCTGGCCGCGACGAGAAGATCTTGACCGCCTGGAATGGATTGATGATCTCCGCCTTTGCACGGGCTGGTTCAGTTTATCAGGAACCCCGTTACCTTGCGGCAGCGACTCGTGCGGCCAGTTGGCTGTTGCAGCATGCCCGAGACACGAATGGTCGACTTTTCCGCACCCTGGCTGCCGATGGAACCGCACGGCTGAATGGTTACCTCGAAGACTATGCATTCCTAGCTGATGGGCTGATTTCGCTGTACGATGCCACGTTCGACGATCGCTGGTTGAACGCAGCGGACGAACTCGCCGGGTTGTTCCTGAAGCACTTCGAAGATCCGACTGGGGTCGGCTTCTACTTCGTACCCGATGATCATGAACAGTTGATTGCACGGACCAAAGACTTACATGATGGCTCGACCCCGAGCGGGAATTCCGTCGCGGTGATGGTGCTGCTGCGGCTGGCGAAATTGCTGGATCGGCCCGAGTACCTGCATCAGGCGGAACGAACATTGAAAGGCTATCACGATCTGATGGCCGAGCACCCTGCCGCGGCCGGGCAGATGCTGATCTCCCTCGATTATTATCTTGGTCCCACAGAAGAAGTGGCAATCATTGGCCGACCCGACGACCCGGTAACACAGCGAGCACTGGACGCGATTCGGCAGCAATTCCAACCCAATCGCGTCGTGGCCTTCCGAGCGATCGGAACGGGCACTCCCGCCGAGCCGGAGCATTCCCAAGAGCCGATTCCGCTGTTGCGAAATCGGCCCGCGGTTGAGAATCAGTTGACGGTCTACATCTGCGAGAATCAGGTGTGTCAGGCACCCATCGTCGGGATTGATGCGATCGAGCGGGCGTTCACACGAAGCGATTCGTGAGACGAACCGGCTGGTGCGGGCCAGATGATCCCCGCGCCGCACCAGGTTCGGATAGCTATTTGCCACCGTCCCAGGTTGGGAGCCGGCCAGGTATCAAGGGTGCGCCCAGGCCATCCAGCTGCTTCTCCAAGGCTGGCAGATCCGTTTCCGCCAATTGCTTCAACTTGGCAAGCTCGGTTGTAAACTCCTTGGCCGCAATGACAAATTGCTCCTTCTGAGTCCCGGTTGGCTTCGCAAACGATTGCGTCGTGGCCCGACTTGCGGCGGAAACGCGCTCGCTGATCGAAACGGGTACGCTTTCGTTGCGTGCTGCCATCACGCTGTCGCCACGGAGAGCACGAACAATATCCCGGTTCCGGGCGATCATTTGCCGCACTTCCGTCTTGGTTCCTTCGTCCGCTTTCGTGGCAAGATCGAGTGCTCGGCGGATGTTCTCCAGTCGGGTTCCAACTTCGCTGGCCACACCGCTGGCACCCGTGAGCGCCCGCGACAGCTTCAACACCTGGCGATTGTACGCGACTTGCTCGGCCACGGCGGCGGGGTCGGGATTGCCTAGCGTATCCAGGACAACTTGGAATTCGACAGGCCCGGTAACCTGCGAGACTTCACCACGATAGCGCTTGAAGAGTGCCACTTGATATTTCCCCGGGGCTGTCATTGGGCCTGAACCCCGAGGTCGGGGATCATCATCGTCGTCGTCCCCTCGGGAAGCAGTTGGGCCAGGAAGTGTCGCGGCGGGATCCCGAAGATCCCAGGTAACCCGGTGCATTCCCTCGGTTGCTGGCCCGGTGATTGTGCGAATCACTGTACCGTCCGAATCGGACACCACGAAGTAGAGGCTGGGGGCTTCCTCTTCCGCTTCTGCTCGGAGTTCCTCCGGCGTGGGGTAAGGCATCGGCTCCCCTTTCTTTGCGGCGGCCTTCTCGGCTTCCTTCCGGAGTTGTTTCCGCGTCTTGAGTCCATTCTTCAGGAAGTACGTGAAGGTCGCTCCGTACGGTGGGTTATCCGCGGTATACAGCGATGCGCCGAGTGAAGCCTTCCCCGCACCGCCAAACTGCGCATTCGGGATGTAGAGCACGGCATCGCGAACCGGGTAAAGAATCGCGTTCTTCTCCAGGAATTCCGGGCGAACCATCCGGAGTGGTGAATAGTCGTCGATCACATAAATCCCGCGACCGAACGTCCCGATCACCAGGTCATTCATCTTGCGTTGGATGCAGAGATCCTTCACTTGAATCGTGGGCAACCCATTCTTGATTCGTTGCCACTTCTTGCCGCCATCGAGTGTGAAGTACAGGCCGAACTCGGTGCCGACGAATAACAGATTCGGGTCGACGTGATCTTCGGCGAGACAGTAGACGCTCCCACGGACTGGCAGGTCGCCCGCGATTGTGGCCCAGGTTTTCCCGGCGTCGGTGCTCTTGAGCAAATACGGCGCGAAATCACCATTCTTGTGGTTGTCGAAGCAGGCAAACACGGTGTTGGCGTCGTGTTGAGAAGTGACCAGCTTACTCACGTAGCTGTTGTCGGGCACACCCGGGAACTTCTCGATCTTGCGCCAGTTCTGGCCATCATCTTCGGTAATTTGGATCAGGCCGTCGTCGGTTCCCACGTAAAGTAAGCCTTCTTTGCGTGGTGATTCTGCCAGCGCCACGATGTTCCCATAAATACTGGTCGAACCATGTTTGAAGATGGCATCCGGCCCCCAGAGCTTGCCCATGACGGGCAGTTTGTTGCGATCGGTCTGGCGAGTCAGATCTTTGCTCACGGCTTGCCAGGAATCACCACGATCATCACTCTTGAAAAGGCGATTGGCTGCGAAGTAGAGCCGCTTGGGATTATGAGGCGAAATGATCAACGGGCTATCCCAGTTCCAGCGCAGCGACGCTTCACCCGCACCCGGTAACGGCTGAATCTGAACCCGTTGGCCAGTTCTGCGGTCGTAGCGGCAGAGGCCCCCATGCTGGAACTCGCCATATACGATGTTTGGGTCCGTCGGGTCAACTTTACAGTGGAAGCCATCACCACCCTGAACCACGAACCAATCCTGGTTCATGATGCCGTGTTGACTGCGGGTGCGGGCCGGTCCACCCAGCGTGAAATTGTCTTGCGTGCCACCATAGACGTGATAGAACGGGCCGCTTTCGTCGCAGGTGACATCGTAGAACTGCGTCACGGGGAGATTGGGTTTCATGTGCCAGTTGGCACCTCGATCAAAGCTCTCGTAGATACCACCATCGCAGCCGCACAGGTAGTAATTTGGGTCTTTGGGATCAATCCAAAGTGTGTGGTTATCCACGTGTTTCCAGCGTTCACCGATCGGAGCGAGGCTTTTCCCGCCATCGTCGGAAACCTGGATGTTGACGTTCATGACATAAATTCGATTCTGATCGACCGGATCCACCACCAGGTGAGAATAGTATTGGGCCTGCGCTGCGAACGGATTCCGCTTTTCCCAGGTCAACCCACCATCGTTGCTGCGGTGAATACCACCACCCTCGGCGGCTTCGATAATCGCATAGATCCGATCGGGGTTGGTGGGGGCACATGCCATTCCAATCCGGCCAAGTTCGCCACCGGGAAGCCCGGCAGTGATCTTCTTCCAGGTTTTACCGCCATCAGTGCTTCGATGTAATGCGGACCCCGGTCCACCGTTGATAATGGTCCAGACATGGCGACGGCGTTGCCAGCTCGCGGCAACCAGGTGGTCGGGATTCCGGGGATCAAGAACGAGATCCGTCACGCCGGTGTTGTCGTCGATGTTCAGGACTTTGTTCCAGGTCTTGCCACCGTCCGTGGTTTTGTAAAGCCCACGATCACCACCCTCTTTCCAGAGTGGTCCTTGTGCCGCCACGTACACCGTGTCAGAGTCTCGCGGATCGATCGTGATCTTGCCAATGTGCTCGCTCTGTTTCAGCCCCATGTTGGCCCACGACTTCCCGCCGTCTGTGCTCTTGTAGACACCATCGCCATAGGCAACGCTGCGTTGGCTATTGTTCTCACCGGTGCCAACCCAGATCACGTTCGGGTTCTTGGGATCCATCGCGATCGAGCCGATGGAATAGGAGCCCTCGCCGTC
>JBGTAO010000368.1:0-5461 GCA_041749835.1 Gemmata sp.
GCGCGGGAGGGTGAGACGCACCGGCGGCCCGCCTCCATGCGCGAACCACCGAAGGCCAGGCGAGCATCGGCTCCTGCCTCCTCTCGCCCAACGCCGGTTCTATCGACCACCCGGGTTCCCGGGGTTCACTCGTTTCCGCCAACTGGTGCGATTCGCCCAAAGTAACTATCAATACCACCATGGATGCAATCATTCTCGCCGCGGGGAAGGGCACCCGCCTCCGGCCCCATACCAACAGCCTCCCCAAGCCCCTGCTGCCGGTGCAAGGGCGGCCCATCCTCGACTGGATCATCGGAGCGTTGCCGCCGGTCGATCGGCTGGTGGTGGTCGTAAATTACCTCGCCGAGCAGATCGAGCAGTACCTTGGCACGCAGACCCACGTTCGCAACTGGGCCACGGTGCGCCAGGTGGAACCGCGTGGGACCGGTGACGCACTGATGAGCTGCAAAGGACAGATCCATTCGGATCGCGTGATGGTGCTCAATGGCGACGATCTGATTGGTCGAGCCGATCTGGCGGCTCTCGCGGAGGTTCCCCAGGGGATTCTCACGCATCGGGTCGAAAACCCTCGCAGTTACGGCATCGTCTTTCGCAACGAGGATGGCACCCTGCGCGAGATTCTGGAAAAGCCCGAAGGGCTCGCGCCGCTGCAACTTGCAAACATTGGCGGATACCTGTTCTCAAGCAGCGTGTTCGAGTTGACGTTGCCACTGTCGCCGCGTGGGGAATACGAGATCACCGATGCCGTCGGCCAGTTGGCGAGCCGGGGTGGCTTCCGCGTGGTGGAAGCCCGCTACTGGTTACCGATTGGTACGGTGGAGCAGTGGAATGCGGCTCAAACGGCGGACCTGGGTCCGGTGCAATAGCAAGCCGCGCTTCGGGTGCAGGGTGAGGGCTTACTCGTCGCCGACTTGGAATTCCTTGATGTTCAGCCGTGTTTGGTGCGAATCGACATCTTTGCCGTCGGGCGTGCGGCCCTGGAAGTAGTCCTTCTGCCAGCCCCGCTTGATCGCCTCGGGGTCACGCTCCAGCAGGCCATGCAGGAACCCCTTGCGGCTCGTTTCCCAGGTGTCGTACTGGGTCTTCAGTTCCGGGTTATTTGTCAGCGATTCTCGCCGGGGAACCAGGCTTTCGGCGAGCCCACGCGGCACCGGAACGAGCATGCAGAACGGTTCCCCTTTCTCGAAGCGGACCCATTCGCACATGCGTGTCATCTTCCAGTTCATCGTAAACGTGGAGGCAATCCAGTCGGTTTCGACGACACCTTCGAGCGGTTGGATGCCGTCCTTGATCATGTTGCTGGGGCCTTTGACCCAAAGGTTAATCCCGGGTGGAGTGCGGAAGAGATAGGGCACGCTGAACGTGATCACGCCGCTCCCGAAATGGCTGACAATGCGGTTGTCGGGTGCGCCATCGAATTGCAGTTCCACGTCTTCCTTGTTCGACCCACCGTACCAGTACGCCCGGAAGCCCGCGGTCGAGCGCAGCACCCAGCCCGATTGATTCGCGATCACCAGCGGCAGGCAGCGGTACGGGTGGCGCTGTTGGGCGTTGTCCATCCAGTCGCGCGGGATGGGTGCGGGTTCGAGCGGTGTTTCAGTGACGTGGTGAAGCTCGTATGCAATCAGCGCATTCGCCGGACTTGATGGAGCAGGCTCCGACATCGATTCATCCTGGAAGGGCAGCGCGGGTCACGGGCCACAACCCGAGCGTGTCAGGTGCTGCCGGCGTCGTTGACCGAGCAAACAAGCGGTTCGTTGGGGCGATCGTAGGTCCGCCCTGCGGTGCTGCCCGTGGCGTGATTGCGCAGTGCAAGCTGGTAAAGCTGTTCCCCTTTAGCCGTGGGGTATTCGCCCGTCACACACGCCCGGCAAAGCTGGGTATCGGGCAGGTCGATGCAGCGGGCCACCGCGTCCACCGGCAGATAGAAGAGGCTATCCGCACCCAGATCGGCGGCCATCGCGTCTTGCTCGGCGACCGTAGGCACCGTTCCCGCCATGAACTTCGGGGCGAAGAGTTCGCTGACCGTGCTCATGTCGATACCGTAGAAGCACGGGGCCAGGATCGGCGGACACGCCACCCGCACATGCACTTCCTTGGCTCCGCCCTGTTCGCGGAGGTGGTGCAGCAGGCTCTTGAGCGTGGTACTGCGCACGATCGAATCTTCGACCAGCAGTACCCGTTTCCCCGAAAGTACCTCTCGCAGCGGGGTGAACTTCAATCGCACCTTGTCGGCGCGATTGGCTCCCTCGATGAAGGTGCGGCCAATGTACCGATTCCGGATCAAACCTTCCACACTCGGGATTCCCAGCTCAAACGCCATCGCGTCGGCTGCGGCCTTGCCGGTATCGGGAACCGGGACCACCACCGTTTCGCTGGGGTCGAGCGGAATGCGCCCGAGCGTTTTCTCCTGGCGGGCGAGTTCCTGGCCTAACCGCGACCGCGACAAGTAAACGCTGCGATCGTCGAGCGTACTGGAGACGTTCGCAAAGTAAATCCACTCGAAGAAGCAATGCGCCTTGCGGGGCGAATCGGCAAATTGGTGAACCGTCAGCTTCCCATCCTGGATCAGAATCATGTGGCCCGGTTTGAGCGCCTGGATGTTGCGGAAGCCGAGGTTCTGCAGTGCCACGCTTTCGCTGGCCGCACCGAACACTGGCCCTTCGTGAGCGTACACAAGCGGCCGCAACCCGATGGGATCGCGGAGCACCACCATGTCGCCCATCGCGTTCAGGAACACCAGGTTGTAGGCACCGTCGAATTTCTTGGCCAACTGCCCAAACAACTCGACCAGATTCGGCCGATCGTCTCCACGCATCTCGTGAGCGAGATAGTGCATGATGACTTCAGTATCGTTCTCGCGGGTCAGGTGGTAGTTGTGATTCGAGAGGAGTTGCTGGCGGAGTTCGGCGAAGTTCGTGAGCTGACCGTTGAACGCGAACGCAAACCACTTCCACTTGCAGCCGTGTCGTCGCTCGAAGGGTTGCGCGTAGCTGCGGTTGGTGGCTCCGCAGGTGGCATACCGGGTGTGGCCGATGGCCGCCCGCCCGGCGTACTCTTCCATGATCGAGGCGTACTTGTGCGGGTGGTTGATCCGGAACGCTTCGATGACCGTGCCAACTTCCTTGTACGTATCGACCAACTGCTCGCGGCCCGGGTTGTACGTCGCCATTCCCGCCGCGAGTTGCCCCCGGTTCTGGAGATCGAGCAGCATCCGGGGCATCAGCCGCGAGAACTGATCGGGATCGCCAGCCCACACTGCCGATTTCTCGGTCTGGCCGGGAAGGTAATACAACGCCGCCACGCCACATTCGTGGTGCAACTCGTCCATGTCACCGCCGCTTGCGAGAGGGGGAATAGCGAATACCCACCTACTGGAACTATAGGACTTCCACCAGCCCGATCCAAGCGTTGCCTTCACACGCTCCACATCTTAGCAGTACAGCGCGGGTTTTCCACTGTTTCGTAAGCTGTTTATCGGGGAGGACTACCGATGACGGAGCAGGAAATCGTGGAACTGGGGCCGGCGTTCGCGGCGTACCTGCGTCGGTTCCGGGGTGGCTTCGGTCAGGACCGGACGGCGGGCCACTTTGATACGTACTGCCGGGGCCTGTTGTCCGACCTGCCGCGCAAGAGTATCGAGCCGATTGCCCTGGCCGCCGGGACCGCCGTCCGGACCCTCCAGGAGTTCCTGGTCACTGCGCATTGGGATCAGAACGCCGCCCGCGACACACTCCAGAAGCACCTGGGATCCGTGGTCGCGGACCTGCCGGCCGATCCGCTGGGCACGGTCGGGGTGATCGACGAGACCAGTTGTCGCAAGTGGGGCGACCACACGCCGGGGGTCCAACGCCAGTACCTGGGGTGCGTGGGCAAGGTCGACAACGGCATCGTGACGGTCCACGTCGGGGTCGTCAAGGGCACCTTCCAGGCCCTGCTCGATGCCGATCTGTTCCTCCCCAAGGCCTGGTCGGAAGACCGGCCGCGGTGCCGGGCGGCGGGCATCCCCGACATGGTCCGGCACCGGACCAAGTGGCGACTGGCGATGGACCAGTTGATCCGGTTGAGTCGCAACGGGGTGAAGTTCGACTGGCTGACGTTCGACGAGGGGTATGGGGCGGCCGTCCCATTCCTGCGGTGCTTGAATGCGGTGAGCCAACGGTTCGTGGCCGAGGTGCCGGTCAATTTCACGGTCCGGGACAAGGCAGGTGGTCCGGCCCGTCGTGCGGACGCGTGGTTGAGTGGGGCCGATGCCCGTAGTGGGACTCGGCACCGGGTGGCCCACCGAACCGTGCGGGCGTCGTTTTGGCGGGCGGCGGTAGCAACCGTGTGGGTGGCGGATCGGGAGCACACGTTGGTGGCGGCGATCAACGAGGGCACCGGGGAGGTGAAGTACTTCCTGACCAACGCGACGACGGCGTCGGTGACGCGGGTGCTGGCGGTGGCGTTCTGGCGGTGGGCGGTGGAGCACGGGTTCCGGTTGGGTAAGCAAGAAGCGGGGCTGATGGACTACGAGGGGCGGAACTACACCGGGTTGCTCCGGCACTTGACCGTGGCCTTGATCGTCCTGGGATTCGTTGCCACGCACACAGAACGACTGCGGGGGAAAAAACCCGGCGGTGACGGCCGAGCAGGTGTGCCGGGCGTTGAACCAGCGGTGCGTGGTGGTGTTCCGCCGGCGACGGGGCGTCCCCGAAACGCGGCATACCAGCGACGTCATCCGCTACCACCAGAAGCGAAACACCCAGGCCGCCAAGTCCCACAAGAAACAGCGGCATAAATCCATTATCTAAACCCGCGCTGTACTGTTAGCACCATGAACCGTGGCCCGCGCGCCCGAGGTGGCGCAATCGGCCAGCCAATCCTTTGCGGTAGCATCGTCGTCTCACTATCGGTAGCAATCCTGTTGAATGAGAGGTTTCCCATGAAACGAGCGATTCTCGTACTGTTAGCGTTGGGCGTGATTGTGACGACCTCTTCCGCCCAAAATGAGAAAGCCCAGAAGTCGAAAGCCGAGCCGGAGACGACACCGCTGGAACTGGAGATTGTTGCCAAATCCACCAAGTACACGCTCGATACGGGCGGGCTATCCGCCGCCGATTATCGCAAGAAGCTTGAAGAAGCCGGGAGCGGTGATGTCGCCCCGCCAGCAACGCCTACGGTCGATCTGGTGATCACCATCAAGAACACTTCGGACAAACCCGTGACGGTGTGGACCAAGGGCGACCCGATAGTGCTGGAACTGATGTTGAAAGGCGAGGGCACGCTGAACCTCACACCACCCCTGGCGTTCACCGAAGAGTTTCGCCTGCCCCAGGGGGAAGAGATCGCCGCCGGGAAGACATTGGAGATCCCGCTGAAGTCGCTGACCAGTGGCTTCCGTGGTGCCGCTCGCTTCTCGTACTGGACCGAACCGGGGGAACACACGCTGGTGGCGAAGTTCGTCACGGCGGTTTCTCCC
>JBGTAO010000369.1:0-5818 GCA_041749835.1 Gemmata sp.
TTAGGCGGCCGTGGAGCAAACTTTTGCATTTCTCGATCTGAGGGTTGAATTGCGCCCCGAAGCGAGTGAGGTAGATACAGACCCATGCGTTCGGTGCCATGGTGTGTTGGATCTTCAAACGTAGCACATCGAGGTTGTCGATGGATTCCTCAACAATCTCGTCGAGCTGGACTCCTTCGTAGGCGATGGCGAGTTCACTCCGAAGTGATTTCAAGAGCCAGTGGACTGTATCGAGATGATGTTCGGTGTATTTGTACTCCGATTGCCCCTCGATCTGCTGCACTTCATCATTCAGCTTGTACTCGAAATCGTAGCCTGGTTCGATCACCAACTCTTCGAGCGATTTCTTGAACGCCGAGTCAATAGCTTCCAGTACCGCCCGAACCGACTGCGTGCCACCCAATTCCGTAACTCGCTCGGCGGTGAAGGGGAGATACTGCTCACCTTCGGGTAACCCGCTGTAGAGCCCTTGAACGATCGAATCGTCCGCTAGCCAGCCCCTGAGCCGGGCCCGATAGAGTGCCAGGATTTGCTCGGGGGTTGGCTGGCGCAGCACAAAGCGCTCATCCTTCCGGATCCGGTCCTTGAATTGCCGCTCCATTTTCGGATGAAGCACATTCCGCAATCCCAGGGTCATCGTGAAGAGCACCAGCACATTGGGGAGCGTGTTGTAGAGTTCACTCAGGTGCGCGAAGAAATGGTTCCAGTCTTCGTCCTTCTCAAACAATTCATCCCGACCTTCAGCCTGATCGAACACGAACAGAAAGATGAGCGGTCGGCGTTCATCTCCTTCCACGGACAAACGGCGCGTGAGATCCGGGCTGAAGAGATGGATCAGGAGTTTGATGGCATCCGCGACTGCGCACCGGTGTTCCAGATCATCCGCCACTCCCAATCGCTTGGCCCAATAGCCATCATCGGGCCGCCGCCGGAACCAGTTCAACACCCGATCGCGTGTTCCCATTCCGGTATCGGGATCGTCCGGGAACAGATAGGTGAGTAGCACCCGGAGCGCATAGCGGTGAACGGGGTTCCCCGGTTCGGCGAGGAAGCGCGTACACACTTCGTCGCTGAAGCGGATAAAGTCGAGGTGCTTGAAAACCTCGGGGTTACGGTCTCGGGTCAGTCTATCGATGGTCTCGTAGCTCGCACTACGCTTGCCCAGTATGCGTCGCAGGATGCCACGGCGGCGGACAGTACAACGCTTCAGTGCCGTGCGATTCTCCAGGAGTTGCCCGACGGCCCGAAAGCCGATCGACCGCACCCGATCCAGGAGCAGGTGCTCTTCCGTGGGGGAAGGCGCTGTCAGCGCGGTGATCATCCAGTCCAACAAACACGGCTGAAACTCGTCGACTTTCCAGTCATTCGATCCACCGACAAAGAGATAGCCATGCTCCTCTGCCATCGCGGGCTGAGCAAAGTAGTGCAGGATATGACTCTTGCCTGAACCTGCTTCCCCGGAGAGAAGTATGACCTGGGATCGTTGTTGACTCCGAACAGATGCAATCTGTTGTGCGATGTTGTCACGGACCTCATCGTGGAGGCCTGAAAGATCGACGAAATGACAGTTGCTGTGCGCTGTCACCACTCGATCTGCGAATGGTGTGGAGTTCTCACTTCCAGGCCGTAGCATTCGCAGTTTGAACTCTCGGAGTAGCGATATCCGGCTGAGTTCAGGACCATGATTCTGGGCGACGTTCATGGGTTATCTCCACATCACATAATAGAGCAATCTGTCGCCATGCCGGAGAGCCAGGTTGGTCTCCTGGGCACGTTGGACCTCGTTGAGTGGCTGAAGTTCAACAGTTCGCTGACCTTGAAGGTGCTCGAGTTCGTGGTGGAACTGTTCGACGGTGAGCTCGGGAATTCCACGCTTGGCTTCGTGATACAAGCGACGAATCTCGACGAGTTTGTCCTCGAAATCGGGATCGAGACAGAGTTCGTCGTAAGCGGCTTTGAGCCCTGTGCGAATTCGCTCGGGAGTCAGTTGCGGGGTCGGTTCTGGCGCTACAGGAGGAGGAGCAGTCACCGCGGGCGCTCTCTCGACGATTCCAATTGCCGATGGTGTAAGTTCAACATCGGGAACCAGCGCGGCCTGCTGTGACGGCACAGCCGGAGGAGGCAAAGGAGCAGGGGGAGTCGACTCCGCGAGCGCAGTCAGCAATCGGTCCAGAACTTCCGTTGCCGGAACTCCCGGAACCGATCCGAGGAACTTCTGCGTTGCCACCACGAGCTTGTCGAAATCCTTCTTCGCCTTACCGACTTCAAGCGGATGTGGCGGTATTGGCTTTTCGCGGCCAAACGGAGCGGTCTTGGCGGTCGATTGCTTGTGGAGTTGTTCCGCAACAACAAGGCTGTTGGCTTCCGCTGTCACAAAGGCTTTATCAGCCTTGGTTGCCGCGGTCGCAGCCTTGATCAGATTGGTCAGCGTTTGCGGCGTCGCGGCGGCATCGAGCAAAGCAGCCCGAACTTTGTCCGGGTCATTCTTCAACGGTGGCGGGTCTTTGGCATAAGGAGCGGTCTTGGCGGCACCCTGGGGATGGAGTTGCCCGGCGGCAATCATTTCTTCAAGAACGCCCTCGGCCGCTTTCTTCTCCTTGGGCTTTGCGCCTGGTATGGCCTCCTTGGCTGCCTTCTTCAAAGCTGCTAGCTTTTGGGGAGTTTCAGCAAGTGCCAAGATCGCTGCACGTACTGCTTCTCGGTGCGGGAAGGGCTCTGTCGCCGTTGTGCTTGTCTCACTCATTGGCCAGTCTCCTTGGCGTGGTTGAGTTGTTACAGTAGTAATCCCAGGTGTCATTCGCAATCAACGCAGCGATTGAGCATTCGCCTCGCTGTTTGGGGGCTGTGCTCCTTTCTGCGTGCCTTGTCTGCCACTGGTTGCTACACTCCGTGCATCCCGCCGGAGTGTGCCTGTGCTCATCTTTGATGCCCACCTCGATCTCGCGTTCAATGCTGTTGATGGGAACCGTGATCTTCGCATGGCCGTCGCGGAGATCCGGGCTCAGGAACGCTCGCACCAACTCGCCGAATATGGGCGTGGGAACGGCACGGTCAGCTTTCCGGAACTGCACCAGGGCGGCGTCGGGCTCGGGGTCGCCACGCTGTTCGCCCGCTGCGAACCGGCCATCAATCACCTCTTCGGCTACACCACGCCCGAGGCGTGCTACGCCGTCGCCATGGGGCACCTGCACTATTACCGGGCCATGGAGAAAACCGGCTGGATGCAGGCCATCCGAACCAAGGGCGAGTTGAACCAGCATGTCCAGGATTGCCACAGCGATCCGGCCAAGACACCCTTCGGTTACATCCTGAGCATGGAATGCGCCGATGCCGTGCTCACGCCCGACAACATCCGTGAATGGCACGCGCTCGGGTTGCGGGCCATCGGGCTGACGCACTACAGCACCAACCGCTACGGCGGCGGCACCGGGAGCGAAGCGGGCCTGTCGGCGGATGCCATTGCCTTGTTGCGCATCATCGAAGAACTCGGCATTGCGCTGGATCTCACGCATCTGTCGGATGCGTCGCTGCGGCAAGTCGCGTATCGCTATGGTGGGCGGATCTTGGCCAGCCACCAGAACGCCCGCAAATTCTGCGACTGGCAACGGCAATTCTCCGACGATCAGATTCGCCTCGTGATCGAACGAAAGGGTGTGCTCGGTGTGGCGCTCGACGCGGTGATGTTGCAACCTGGCTGGGTCCGGGGTGAGAGCAAACCCGAGATCACGCTGCAACGGGTGATCGAGAACATCGATCACGTTTGCCAGTTGGCGGGGAATTGTCGGCATGTCGGCATCGGTAGCGATCTCGATGGCGGCTTCGGTTGCGAGCAAACCCCCACCGATCTGAACACCATCGCCGATCTGCCGAGGATCGGGGATTTGCTGCTGCAACGAGGCTATCCGCAAGCCGATGTCGAATCGGTGATGCACGGAAACTGGATCCGCTTCTTCTCCGAAGTGCTCCCCGCCTGATCGCGGAACCGCTCGCCGGATGTCACCATGCCCCAGCGTTACATCATCGTCGCCATCACCGCAGTTGCCGCGCTGTGGATGTACATCGATCGCGTTTGCTTCTCGATTCTGGCCGACCCGATTCAGACCGATCTGGGCGTGAGCGACGAGCAGAAGAGTTACATCCTCGGCGCGTTCTTCCTCACGTATGCGCTGTTCCAGATTCCGATGGGCTCGCTCGCCGATCGCTTCGGCGCACGTCTGGTGCTCACGATTTCCATCGCGGCGTGGTCACTCGTGACCGCGGCGACCGGCTTCGCCACGGGGTTCGCGGTGCTGCTTGTGGTGCGATTGCTTTTAGGGATCACGGAAGCGGGGGCGTACCCGGCGGCGGCAGGGTTGGTGAAGCGCTGGGCTCGCCCGGAGGAACGCGGGCGCTTCAGTTCCGTGGTCGCGCTCGGTGGCCGCATTGGCGGAGCCGTCGCACCCTGGCTCACGGCCACGCTGGCGATTGGGCTGGTCGGTTATGGGTTCACCGAACTGTTCCCGCACAACCCATCGGGGAAGAACTGGCGCAGCGTCTTCGTGGTCTATGGCTTGTGCGGGCTCGCCGTCGCGGTCCTGTTCTGGCTGATGGTACGGGATTACCCACCCGCATCGACGCAACCACGGCCCACCGATCCCGCTCAACCGGCGACACGTGTCGGAGTGCAACAGCAACCGCAGCAGCCACCCCGGCCTCCACGAACACTGCTCCAACAGATCGGACTTTTGGCGCACTCACCGAACATGTGGCTACTCGGTGGCGTGCAGTTCGGCGTGAACCTCGGCTGGGCGTTCCTGATTACGCTGCTCCCGACTTACCTGAACGACCGCTTCGGGGTGCCGCTCGAAGAACGGGGACGGATGCAATCGGTGGCGCTCATCACGGGCTGTCTGGGTATGCTATTCGGCGGCGTGGCCACCGATAGCTTGCGGGTCTGGCTCGGGCCACGGCTGGGGCGCACCGTGCCCATCGTGGGAACCCTCGGCGGCTGTGCCATCGTCTTCTTCCTGGCACCCACTTTACCCAACGCCTGGGCTGTCGTGGTTGCGCTCGGAGTGATGGCGTTCTTCGTGGATTTGCACAATCCGTCGATCTGGTCGTTTGCTCAAGATGTGGGCGGGAAGAATGTCGGGGCGGCGCTGGGCTGGGGAAATATGTGGGGCAACCTGGGCGCAGCGCTCTCCCCGGTGCTCCTCACGGCAATCTGGAAGGCCACAAACTGGGATACCGTCTTCATCACGTGCGGCGTCTCGTTCGCGCTGGCCGCACTGTGCGGTCTCCTCCTGGATGCAACCAAACCGGTCGATCCGAACGACCACTCTTGAGCGAGTCGCGCTCACAACGCGCGGCCCGCCCCGGTTGCCGGGCTCAGAAGCGCAGGTTCATCCCCTTCAGCCGTGCCACGGTCTCGGCCATTATTGCATCTTCCTCGGCTTCATCTCGAGCGATGTAGGTCACCGAGAAGCGCAGGAATGCCCCGGCATCATCCCACGGGACACAGCAGACACTTTGCTCGTGGATCAGGTACTGCGATGCCTCTTCCGCGGTGGTGAACGCTCGATCGCTCGCACCCTTCGGAGCGGTGGTGTAAAGGAAGTACGTACCGCCCGGCATAGCACACTTGAAGCCTACTTGCTGGAGCGCCGCCACGATTTTTTCGAGCCGGCGCTTGTACTTGGCACGCACCGCCAACGGTAGTGCTGCGTTGCGGAGCGCCTGGGCCGCCGCATGCTGAATCGCCATGAACTGCCCGCTATCGCTGTTGTCCTTCACGTCGGCATAGGCTTGCACGATCTTCGCGTGCCCGGCCACAAAGCCC
>JBGTAO010000370.1:0-5035 GCA_041749835.1 Gemmata sp.
CGGAGAAACCCCGGCCCGCGACGAGATTCTCAAGGCCCGGGTCAGTCGAGGTTCACGATCTGCCCGTCGGTGGCACCCACCGAGTACTTCAAGGTGATGTAGTTGATGCCGTCGCGGATAAAGCGAACGCTGCCATCCCCCATCACCGCGTTCACACCACCACCGTGGAAGCCGAACGGTTCATCGTTCGGGCCACAGTTGTTTACGGTCCAGGGGCAATTCGCCGGGCCGCCGATCGGGTTCGGGTTGTTGTTGAACTTGGCCACCCTGTTCAAGGTGTCGTTGCTTGGCCCCGAGAACCCGTTGGCGACTGCGTCGGGATCGGCCCAGGCGTACACACGGCGAGCGCCACTGAATGTAACGCCACCGCCGGAGAGACCGTCAACTGGGAAGGCGTTGTTGCCCGAAGCAACCGGCGAAAGGCGGCTCGAAGCTGAACCGAATGCACCAACGCTGGGGTGCGAACGACTCACGTCCTCGACACACAAAATGGTGTTCGACGAGCCATCGCTGACAGCCGCGATCGAGCGGCCTTCGCAGGTCAACATGCCGAGGTGCTTGCCACCAGTCGGGGTAGATGAGCGGACACCGGACACATCGTCGATATCGGTCTGAGTCGGGAACATGTAATCGAAGCCACCCAGTTGGGTCACCGGGTCACGAACGTCGCCGTTGGGGGCGCTGGGGCAAATGTAGATCTTGATCTTGGTTCGTGCGGCCTGTTGGCCACCCGGCCAGCGGATGTCGTCGTAGGCGTAACCGATCGACCTGGGGTGCAGTAACGCGCCCGCGGTGCCGGGGTACCCGGTCTCGGCCAGTGAAGCGGTGGTGTTCATCAGGTTGAAGACGTTGTTCTGCTCGATGTACGGCAGCAACCACGTTGCAGTCGAGTGAATCTGATAGATCGTGCTGCCGCTACCGGTCGAATCGCACTGGCCGATGGACGGCAGCACACCGTTGCTGCTTTCGTAGTTGTGGCAAGCCAGACCCATCTGCTTCAGGTTGTTCGAGCAGGTCATACGGGCGGCGGCTTCCCGAACCTTCTGGACGGCGGGCAGCAGCAAGCCGATCAGGATCGCGATAATGGCAATCACCACCAGCAATTCGATCAAGGTGAACGCGGACTGCCGACCCAATCGGGTGCGGGACTTCATTACGCAACTCCAGTTAAGCAAAGGGCTAGCGAGGCCAACGCAGGCCTCAATTCTGATGAGGATGCCCATGCGAGTAGGTAGTGTAGGAGTGAGCAACACCGATGAGAATATCAAACTCAATGAAGTATCAGAGTTTTATCTGTGTGGGTGATGTGTGCATTCCAAGTGGTGTTGGATTGACTCACCCTGAGCCTGATCTGTCACAGGGATTCCGCGGGTCGTACCGGTCGGAAGGCCCCATGCGGTCTATAATCACTCCTTTCGCCCATCAACCTCTCTGTGCCGGAGTTCCCGGGTGGGCGTCTGGAGGCCGTTGTCATGTCGTCGGTATCGCCGGTGGAGGCTGTTCTTAATGCAACGGTTTCGTTCGATCCGTCGCAACTTGGTCTGACGAACCCCGGGCGGGTATTGGCCAATCTTCCCCCAGCGTCGCTCATCGAGCATGCTGTCCGGCGGCGCGAAGGCTTGCTCACCGATTGTGGTGCGTTCTCGGCCTTCACGGGGAGTCGCACCGGTCGTTCGCCCAAGGACAAGTACACGGTGCGGGAAGCTCTTGTGGTCGATCAGATTGATTGGTCCACCAATCAGCCGATGGAACCCGCCACGTTTACCCGCTTGAGGGATCTGGTTCGGGCTTACTTGCAGAACCGCGAACTGTTCGTGTTTGATGGCTTTGCCTGCGCCGACCCGCGGCATCGACTGCCGTTGCGTGTCGTCACCGAGAAGGCGTGGCACAGTCTCTTTGCACGCTGCATGTTCTTGCGGCCCAGTTTAGAACAACTGCGAACGTTTGAGCCGAAGTGGACGATTCTGCACGCCAGCGATTTTCACACCGACCCGGCCCGCGATGCGACCCGATCAGAGGCATGCGTCGCCATCAGTTTCGAGCAAAAGCTCATTGTAGTTTGCGGAACCCACTATGCGGGCGAGATCAAGAAGGCCGTGTTCACCATCCTGAATTACCTTCTGCCGCAGAAGGGCATCTGCTCGATGCACTGCTCGGCGAACGTGGGCCGCGAAGGCGACGTGGCACTCTTTTTTGGGCTGTCGGGAACCGGGAAGACGACGCTCAGTGCCGATCCGGAACGGCGCTTGATTGGCGACGACGAACATGGCTGGGGCTCCGATGGCGTGTTCAACATCGAAGGCGGATGTTACGCCAAGACGATTCGGCTCTCTCAGGCCGGGGAACCACAAATCTGGAATGCATTACGTTTCGGCTGCGTGCTGGAGAATGTGCCGGTCGATCCGCTGACCCGCAAGCCCGATTACAATAGCCAGGAATACACCGAGAACACTCGGGGAGCCTACCCGGTCGATTTCATTGCCAATGCGCAGGAATCGGGCATGGCTGGTCACCCCCGCAACATCTTCTTCCTGACGTGCGATGCGTTTGGCGTGCTGCCACCGTTGTCGCGGCTTACACCGGAACAAGTGGTCGAGTACTTTCTGTGCGGTTACACGGCCAAGGTGGCGGGCACGGAATCCGATATCAAAGAACCGACACCCGAGTTCAGCACCTGCTTCGCCCGTCCCTTCTTGCCACTGCCACCGAAGCGCTATGCGGCGCTACTCAAGGAAAAGCTGGAACGTCATCAGATGCCAGTGTGGCTGGTGAACACGGGTTGGACGGGCGGCCCTCCCGGACTGGGTGAGCGGATGAAGCTGGCCGAGACTCGCGCACTGCTGAAGGCCGCTCTGGTGGGGCAACTCGACACGATCGCATTCGCCAACGACCCCGTGTTCGGGCTCGCGGTGCCAACCAGTTGCCCGGGTGTGGATGCCCGGGTGCTCCAGCCACGTGAAGCCTGGGTCGATCAGGCCGCCTACGACCGGGTGGCCAAGGAACTCGCCACACGGTTCCAGGTGGAGTACCGCAAGTACAGTTGATCGGGGCTCACACCTGCGGTGGCTTCCCAAGACTGCGGCGGATTGTGGAAAGCTGCCCGCAGTGCATTGCGGCGTGAAGGCTTCCAAACAGGAACGCTTCCGCAGAGTTCGTTGCAAATCGTCCGGTGCCAGCCGCTGGGCCGTCGAGCGCCTCCGGTGCGACCGTCTTCACCGCAGCGATAAGTTGGCTTTGGCAGTGATCGAACAGCGCGAGCAGTTCGGTTTTCGTGCCAAGCTCCTGTTGATTACTCGCCATTTGCTTGGTCTGGCTGAAGCGAGCCACAAACTCTTCGCTGAGCAGGGGGAGATCCGTGGCTCCAAGCCGTTCGGCCATCCGGCGGGCGGTCACTCCCAGATGCCCGACAATCCAGGCCGCCGAGTTCGTACCGGGCACCGGCTGATGTTGGAATTCCGCCTCGGTCAGATCATCGCACATCAGGTGCAACATCTGCGTCGCCATCCGGAAGCTGCTGGAGAGTAGATCGTTAGCGGTCATCGTTTCACCTCTCTTTTCTGTGTTCTCGTTGGAATTCTGAGGTGATCACTCCATGAGTTGTTATAGTCCGGCCGGTGGTGTTGTCGTGGTTTCTCGGGGTGAACGGCAGAGTGTTCGGTGTGGCCGCGGCTCAGGTTTGTCCAATAGCGAATGATCATGCGGAGGAACGCCAGCAAAAAAGCCAAAGATCCTGACGCGAGATCCATGCCCGTCGGCCGAGCAAGACGATACAACAACAGCGCGCAAGATCCGCTTTCCTGATGGAGTGCGTGCGATGCCGGAAGTCACACAAGTGCAGGATGTCCCGAGTCTACCCGAGCGGGTTGCCGACAGTCACAAGGGCAATTATGGCACGGTGTTGGTAGTCGCTGGTAGTCGGGGTATGGCGGGTGCGGCCGTGCTGTGTGGTCGAGCGGCGTTGCGGTCGGGAGCGGGCCTGGTGCGCGTCGCTTGTCCGATCTATGTCCAGGATATCGTAGCGACCGGTTATCCCGGTTACACCACATACGGGATACGCCAGCATACCGATGGGACATTCGGCGATGGTGCGGCCGAAGATCTGGTGCAATTCGGGCAAGAAGCCACTGTAGTGGTGCTGGGGCCGGGGATTGGTCGTGAGCCCGCGACCGTAGCGTTTGTTCGCCGGTTCATCACCGAACTGCCCGAAATACCGATCGTGCTCGATGCCGATGGCCTCTTTGCGGTATCGCCGTTCCAGAAGGATTGGGCTCGCCGGAAGGCCCCTCTGGTGCTGACACCCCATGCCGGTGAGTTCGCGCGGCTGACCGGGCAACCGATTGTCCGGGAGCACGCACAACGGGTTCAGCAGGCCGTTCAGTTCGCGGGGCGCTTTGGGCAACCGCTGTTGTTGAAGGGGCACCGGTCGCTCGTGACCGATGGGCACCGGCTTTACACCAACACGACGGGCAACCCCGGCATGGCGACGGGGGGCAGTGGAGATGTCCTGGCAGGTGTCGTCGGAGCCCTGATCGGGCTGGGTTTGTCGGCTTTCGATGCGGCCTGCCTGGGTGCCTCTGTCCATGGCCGTGCCGGCGATATTGGGGCGGCTCGACTGGGTCAGACTGCCTTGACGGCAACGGATATTCTCGAAGAACTTCCAGCGGCATTCCGCGAGCGGGAAGCAGGCTGGTCACAGCACAGGAACACAAACTCGTGATTAAATTGATTTGCCCCAAGTGCATGAAATCGGTTCCGATCCCGGACGATTTCACAGGCCGCGAGGTCACGTGCCCCGCGTGCATGAAACCGTTTGAGGTGCCCGACCGGTACAACGCCGCCGTTCTACCGGTGCCCACGCCACCCGCGGAATCGTTGCCCCCGGTCACACTCTCTGAGATGACTCAACCGAATCCTTCTCCGGCACCGGAGCCTGCAACCATGTCTCCAGAAGTTCCGCCCACAGATCGCCCACCCACAGCGCCGCCGGGCTTCATCCCGCCGGCACCTCCTGCGCCCCCAATTGCGGCGAGCGCCC
>JBGTAO010000371.1:0-4682 GCA_041749835.1 Gemmata sp.
CTTTCACTTGCATCCGGTGCATGACTTCATCACGATGCGGCCCCCAGTTTCGGGGATCAAAGTCCGGATTGTTACCCGGTGGGTAATAGCTGAACACGCGGATGTTTGGTGTCTGGAACAGCCCGCACAATTCCATGGCCCGCTTGAACCGATCCAGGTGCGGTTCGAACGGCGAATCGATTGCGATCTTGCCAATGGGTGAACCAATCGCCGAGAGTTGGAAGCCTTCACCGTCGAGGAGTCGCCGGAATTCGCGTAGTTGGTCGTCTTCGAGGGCGAGCACGTTCGTCTTGTGAATCGAACGAAATTCGATGTGGCGGACCCGACAGGTTCGCAAGACGGCAAGCTGTTCACGGGGGTCGGGCGAGATCTCGTCGGCAAAGGCACTGAGGGTAAACATACGCAGGCCCGCGGTTGGCAGAATGAATGGAGACAACCTACATGTTGGGGTGAGAATTGGCGAGCGGCGAAGTCGCGAGCGGAGTGCGGTTCGTTGTGCCAGCGGGTAGGTGCGAAATGCCGCTTGAGCTACCAACTTTCCTCGAAGACGAGTTTCTCGTGTTGGCTGGCCAGCACCACGGCGGTGATCAGCGGGGCCAATACAAGAGCCACACGAATGAAACGCACCAACCAGCCGTTCTTGCGGGAGAGAACGGGTATCAAGAAGAGCATCAGGAACAACGGTGCCAGGGCCACGAGCCAGAAGCTGGCATCGGGAACTTGGTTCTCGGCCAGGGATGAACGACCGCCCAGCACTAAGCCTGGGAGGAATGCCACCGTCGCGGGTACGGCACCACTGGTGTCGGCCTTCCCGACTCCAGCCGCAACTGCAATGCCGAACATTGCCGAACCGAGTATGATCGCAATCTCCATGAACCGGCCGGTATGTGCGTAAAGCAAAATGGCTGCGGCAGCGTAAAAGATGATGGCCTGGAATACCGCGACATCCGCACCGGCACCGGAGCGGGCCAAGGAATCGAGTGTCACCCAGATGAGCACCATGGCCGAGGCCATCGCCCAGCGCAGCCAGGGAATCTCGGTGGCAACGTTCTCAGAGATCAGCCAGCCGCTGATGACGAAGACTGCGGCCACACGGGGAGCCCAAACGAGCAGATTCGCTCCCCACCAGCGCCGTTCTGGCAATGAGTGGGTCACGAGCAACCCCAGCCAGCGGGAAAGCAGGCCGACCACGAGCAGGAGTAACGCCGCCTTCGGCAACCAGTGCCAGGCGGGCGAGGCTTCGTCCAGCTTCCAGATCATGACGCGGCCAGTGCGTTCCCAGCTCAGTTCGTCGAAGGTGAAGTTGGCGGAGCAGAAGCCGACAATCACGGCCATTGCTGAGCCAAGTGCTGCCGCCCATCGACCGAATACCAGGAACAGACACAGGACAAACGCAGCCCCCCCTGCCGCAGGCATCACAGCGTGCTGCAGAGCATCGAGCACGTCTTTGCTTGGCGGGAGCGGGGGCATTCGTGGAGTTCCGGTGTGCCGAGGAGTAATTACTTCTTGGCCGTCACTGTGATCCCGAGCGAAACGGTGTCATCCACTTTCCCCTTGCCGTAAACCATACCCCACTGGGTGCGATCGATCCCGAACGAGGTCGAAAGCGACAATACGCCGTCTTTCTCGCTGATCGATGCCGGGAACGTGACACTCTTGGTCTTGCCGAGCATGGTCAGATCGCCGGTGATAGTGAAACCGGTATCGGTCTTCTCCACCTTGGTGCTTTTGAAGCTGGCCTTGGGGTTATCCTTCACGCCAAAAAAGTCCGGCGACTTCAGGTGCCCCGTCAGCTTCTCATCGTCGCTATAAAGCGAATCGCAAGTGATCTCCACGTCGAGCTTCAAGGTCTTGAAGTCGGCATCGGTGACCGTCGCAGAACCGGTTAAGGTCTTGAATCCACCGTCGTGCTTGCCGCCCGGTTTGGTACCGGTGAACGTGAGCTTGGTGTTCTCGCCGGTCAGCGGATACTTGACATCAGCAGCCAGTGCCGCGGTGCCAAACAGTGCTGCAATGCTAAAGGTGAGCAGTGTACGAACCATGAATCGGTTCCTCCGAGAGTGGGACGTGAGATGCAACTGCCTCGCAGAGCAAGGCAGCTTGGAAAGTGTAGGCAGTTACCGATCGATCGACTGGGCTTTACACGAGATTTGCAAAAGCTTCACGACTTCTTACGGCCCACAATCTTCAACTTCACCTTGTTTGCGACGAACGTTTTCTCCCCATGTGCCGGGAATCGAATCTTGACCTTCCGTAATGCACCGAAGCCCGAGACATCGGTCACGGTGCCAACCCCATATTCCTCGTGTTGGACGAGCAACCCCACAGCCAGACCGGTTTCGGGTGCATCGGGAATGGTGGGCTTGAAGGCGGCAGGTTTGTGAGGCGGTTGGAATGGTCGGGCACCCGTGTCGGCCCAGTCGCGGGCGGCGTGGCTTCCCTTGTTTCGCCATTCCTCCGCAGCGCTGCGGGCCTGGTTTCGTGTCATCGATTGATCGATCAATTCCAGGGCGTCTCGGGGTAGCTCTCGGAGGAAACTGCTTTCGATGGTGTAATTGAGTTGCCCCCGGAACTCGCGTAAGCGGGCATGGCTGAGGTTCAGTTCCTTCATGGCGCGGGTCATGCCCACAAAGCAGAGCCGTCGTTCTTCTTCCACTTCATCTTCGCGCCCCATACTCCGCTCGTGCGGGAGAAGGCCTTCTTCCACAGCCAACACGTAGACCACGGGAAATTCGAGCCCCTTCGAGGCGTGCAGCGTCATCACCGAGACATGTTCCGCCTCCTCGTTCCACCCGTCGACATCGGATGCCAGTGTGATCTGCTCCAGGAAGTCGATCACCGAGCTTTCTGGATTCAGATCGTGAAACTGCTTCGCCGCGGTGACGAGTTCCTGAACGTTCGCCAGGCGCTCGGCGTCTTCATCGTCACTCGATTCCCGGAGCATGGTCTCATATCCGGATTTCTCAAGCACCAGTGCAATAAGGTTGTGCGGAGGAAGTTCGAGGTGCGCTCGCAACTCGGTGATTAGCTTGTGGAAGTCCCGGAGCCCCGTTGCGGCTTTCCCCTTGATGTCGGTAATGCGTGCCACGTTGGCCGCGGCGGCCAGCAATGGCATCTCGTGATTGGCAGCGAACGCTTGCAGACGGTCCAGTGAAACCTTACCGACGCCGCGCACCGGTTCGTTCACGATCCGCAGAAAGCTAATGGTGTCGTGTGGATTCACCAGCAGTCGTAAGTAGGCGATCACGTCGCGGTTTTCTTTGCGATCAAAGAAGGCCAGCCCCTTCACGATCTGAAACGGGACGCCGTGTTTCACGAAGGCGCTTTCCAACGAGCGAGTTAAAGCGTTGATCCGCAAGAATATCGCGTGGTCTCGGTATTTGTAGCGACCGGCCTTCACCGCCTCCTTGATGCGAACCACCACCCCTTCCGCTTCTTCGAGGCCGTTGTCGAAGGTGATGACCCGCACCGGTGCTCCGACCTCGTTGTCGGTGACAAGTTTCTTCTTTTTGCGCTGCTTGTTGTGATCGATCAACGTGCCCGCGGCGTGCAGGATCATCTTGGTGCTGCGGTAGTTTTTCGAAAGTGTGATCACAGTGGCTGCGGGGAAATCGCGTTCAAAGTCCAGGATGTTCTTGATGTCGGAACCGCGCCATTTGTAAATCGATTGGTCCGGGTCGCCCACCACACAGAGGTTGGGGTAGTTGAGGCTCAATCGCTTGGCAAACTCGTATTGCGCCGAGTTCGTGTCCTGATATTCGTCGATCAGCACGTATTGAAATCGTGCATCGAGTTCGGCACGCAGTTCCTCGTTGTGGCGCATGGCCAGAGCCGGAAGGTACAGCAGATCGTCGAAGTCCATCGCGTTCGCAAGGCGCAACCGCTTCTCGTATCCGTGGTACACCTTGCTTACGGTTTGCGTGAAGAAGTCGGTGGCTGTCCGTTCAAATTGCGGCGGCGTGATGAGCTGATTCTTCGCCTTGCTGATGGCCCCGGCAATGCGCTCGGGGCTGAACTTCACATTGTCGATCCCACACGCTTCGAGTGCGTCCTTCACGAGCTTGTTGCGGTCGTCGATATCGTAGATGGTAAAGTTGCGGTCGAAGCCCAGTCGCTCGCCGTACTGCCGCATGAGGCGGGCACCCAGCGCATGAAACGTGCTGACGATCACACGATTCCCGGGAACCAGTTGCTCGACACGGCCACGCATTTCCCCAGCGGCCTTATTCGTAAAGGTGATCGCCAGGATGTTCCAGGGGCGGATACCGTTTTGGAGCAAGTAGGCGACCCGGCGGGTGATGACGCGAGTCTTGCCGCTCCCGGCCGCGGCGAGGATGAGCAAGGGGCCTTCACCGTGCGTCACGGCCGCTCGTTGGTCGTCGGTCAGATCGCTCAGGAGGGCGGTGGCGGGGCCAGATTGGGACATGGTGAATCCTTCGGGGTTTCTTCCACCGCGGTCAGTTGTCATACTGAGCGAAAACAGCACAATTGTACCGGTTCAAACCGAATCAGCGAAGCTCAGCCAAAAAGGCCACTCATGGAGATTTTGGGGATTGGGACACAAGTCATGGATTGTGCGCGGGTGCGGTCGCTTATCGATCAACATGCCGAATCCTTTCTGAAGCAAGTGTACACCGATCGTGAGGTGCGGTTCTGCAATAGTATGAAGCAGACTACGGAGC
>JBGTAO010000372.1:0-5442 GCA_041749835.1 Gemmata sp.
AGCGTGGTGGTGTGTTCTTCGCAAGCGTGGTGGTGTGTTCTTCGCAAGCGTGGTGGTGTGTTTATTGTCAGTGTGGTAGCAAGTGCGAGTGGGGAGCACCGGGGGCCTGACGGCCCCCGCTCGCCCAAGCAAACACCGCTCGCCCAAGCAAACACCGCTCGCCCAAGCAAACACCGCTCGCCTGGAGTATGTACCAAACAACTGGTGCCGCGATTACGGCACAATCTCCAGATCCTTCGGATCGGTGATCTCCAGTTGTGGCGCGCCCTGTTTGTTCACTTCCACTTTGCCGGTGGCCTTGATCGTCTTGCCCACGAAGGTGTCCGGTCCCGCCTTCGCCCACATGCCGACCTGTGCCTTGGGAGAGAGCACAATCGCGAAGTTCTCCTTGGCCCGGAAATCCTTGTCCGAATTCAAGTAGAGGTTGGTCTTCCCACCCACCGATTGCGCCACGTATTGCACGGTCACCTTCTCGCCAACTCGCTTGGCAGCCTCGGCGGGGCTCAGCACGCCCTCGGGCAACTTGGCCTGTTCCACCACAGCCTTGGTTCCCTTCAACGTGCTGAGGCGCACCTTGAACCCCGCGGTCGCGTCGCCATCTTCATCGCGGATCTGCACACCCACACGCGGATCGTCGCCCGACCAGTCGATGGTGATGAAGCCGAAGTGATCGCCATAGGGCATGCCGCCGACGCGTTTGGCGTTCGGTTCCAGCACCCGCCACATCTTTGCTCCCTGATTGAACCCGCTCGCGGTGATGTCGTACAGCGGGTAGCCAATTGACTGCGGGTCGAGCGAGATGTCGGCGAGATGGCGATCGCCGCTCAGAATGAGGACGCCCTGGGCCTTGGTCTTGTTGATCAAAGCGTAAAGCCGTTCGCGCTCCTTGGGAATGTTGGCCCACTTCTCGAATGGGTGTTCTTCCGAGACAACCTGAATGCTCGAGACCAACAAGCGCACCTCGGCCGGCTTGAGCAACTGTTCTTCCAGCCACTTCCACTGGTCCTCACCCAGGAAAGTTGCGCCGGGAGTGGTGTTGGGTAGGCACGGGGCGATGCGTGTCTTCGGGTCGAAGGGGCCTTTCATCACGGTGCTGCGGTGATAGCGCGTGTCCAGCATAATCACCTGCACCCGCTTTCCCGGTGGGCCGAAAATCTCGGCGTGGTAGATCCCTTTGCGCTGCCGGCGTGGATCGTTCTTGGGCACGCCGAAGTGATCGAGGAATGCTTCCTGCGCACCGTCCTTGTGTTCCCATTCGAAGCCCGCATCGTTCTTCCCGTAGTCGTGATCGTCCCAAGTGCCGAGCAGGGGGCAAGTCGCCCGCAGCTTGGCGAAGCCGGGAACCTTGTCCATCTGTGCGTACTTTGTTCGAATCACATCGGGTGTCACCTTCACCTTGCGGTCGAGGTCGGCATACATGTTGTCGCCGAGCAAGAGCAGCAAGTCTGGCTTGGCGGCCGCAATCGTCTCGAACACTGGCAACGGTTTGTCCTGGTCGGCGCACGAGCCGAACGCGATCTTCGTCAGAACTTTGTCGGGGTTGTCAGCCCGGCTACTGGTGGCCAGGCAACCGAGAGCGAGAGCAAGTAGGACGCGAAACATCATGATCAGGCCCTGCGAATACCGGAATCAAAACTTCTGACATTATCGGTGAAGTCGGCCGAACCGGGAGCGCACTACTTCCGGAATTCACGGAGCCAGTGTTGCGTTCATTCTTCGAGAAGCCGGTTCTCGGCAAGCCTTCCCGCCGTGGCGAACCGATATACCCCGTACCAATGCGCTGTTATTGGTTTGCTGTTCGGACTTTTCTCTTGTAGCCAGGTGCTGACGCCGTCATGCTGAACTCATCAGGTACTCATCTGACATCGATTGATGCGACTTTATTGGTGGAACGTTCTGCTCCCACTTCATAACTGGCCAACGGTCCGCCCCGGCACACGCTCTGCCGCTCTAGCCCCTACCCGTAACTCGGACGATCCATCGCCACGCGCACAGGAGTTTGCTCATGGCCAAGGCCCGCGGTGATTACACCGACTTGTTGCTGAAGAAGAGAGTGCTTGTTCCCGACCAACTTCAAGAGGCAGAAGGCCTTGCGAACAGTACGGGTATCAAACTGCAAGATGCGATCGTCAAGCTGAACTACCTGTCGGCCAACGAGGTGATGTCGGCCATTGCCGAGCACAACGGGATGCAGTTCGTCGATATGACGGATCTGGAAATCCCCAAGTCGGTCATCGAGTTGGTGCCAGAATCGGTCGCTCGTGAGAACGTCGTGCTGCCGCTGGTGTTGGAAGGGAACACGCTCAAGATCATTACTGCCGACCCCACCAACTACGACACGATTCAGAAGCTCCAGTTCATTCTAAACAAAGACATTGTGCCTGTTTTGGCAGTGCAGGAGCAGATTCAGGAAGCGATCAACCGGAACTATGGCCAGACCGAAACCGAGTCGGTCGACTCCATGCTCGTGGAGTTCACCGATACCGCGATCGAGTTTACGCAAACCGAATCGATGGCGTCGATGGCGTCGGCCGACGATTCCGACGCCCCGGTGGTGCGGTTGTGTAACCTAATCATTCAAGAAGCGATCAACCTGCGGGCCAGCGATATCCACATCGAGCCGTTCTCCGACCGCGTCCGCATCCGCTACCGGATCGACGGCGTTTTGGTTGAGCGGGATGCCGCGCCGCGGCGATTGCTCGCACCACTGCTTTCTCGTTTGAAGATCATGGGTAGCATCGACATCTCCGAGAAGCGCCGCCCACAGGACGGCCGGATCAAGATGACGGTGCAGGGCAAACACTTCGACCTTCGTGTGAGCCTCTTGCCGTCTGTCCACGGTCAGTCGGCGGTCATGCGTATTCTGGACCGCGGCAACATTCAGGTGAACATCCGCGACCTTGGCTTCGCGGAAGTTGATTACTTGAAGTTCCAACAGATTATCAAGCGACCGAACGGCATCTTCCTGGTCACAGGCCCAACGGGTTCCGGTAAGACGACGACGCTGTACGCCGGGCTCAATGAGTTGAATCGCCCGGACCGAAAGATCATTACTGCCGAGGATCCCGTCGAGTATTACCTGCCCGGGATCAACCAGGTCGAGGTGAAGCACGGGATCGGGCTGGACTTCGCCCGCATCATTCGTGCAATGCTTCGACAAGCCCCGAACATTATCTTGGTGGGCGAAATCCGCGACAAAGAGACGGCAGAAATCGCTGTGCAGGCATCTTTGACCGGACACTTGGTTTTTAGTACGCTGCACACGAACGATGCGCCCAGTGCGATCACCCGTCTCGCGGACATCGGCGTGGCCCCATTCTTGATCGCCAGTTCCGTGATTGCCATTATGGCTCAACGGTTAGTGCGTGTGAACTGCCTCAAGTGCAAGGAGCCGTATACCCCGCCTGCGGCAGAAATTCGGTCGGCCGGGATCACCGCGGAGATGGTCGAGAAGGCCACGTTCATGAAGGGTCGTGGCTGTAACCACTGTCGCCAAACAGGTTACCGCGGTCGCTTGGGCATTTTCGAGATGATGCGAATGTCCTCCACCATCCGCGAACTCACCTTCGCCCAGGCTCCCGCCCAAGAGATTCGCCGAAAGGCGCGCTCGGGGGCAAATGCCATGCGAACTTTGCTGGATGATGGTATTCTGAAAGCACTTCGGGGTACGACCACTCTCGAAGAAGTGTTGAGCACCTGTCATGCGGAATTGCTCACCATCAATGATGTGTAAGGAGTTGTGGCGACAAACTCGGTTCACTGTGGTGAGGGTGTGTTGCAATTGGTTGAGGGTATTCGGGACTCGTCTGGCTCGCCGGATGCGGGTCGGAACCGGATCAAGGATGTGCCCCCGGAACGGCGGGGGATGTTGTTCTTGTGTTTTTGGCACCGCACGCGCTCGGTGTGATAATGCGAAACCGGGGAAGAAGTTGCCGGTTGGGGAAACCTAATCGGGATTCGACCCATCTGCCCCGGGCTGACTCGCAGGATCACGATCCAAGGCTGCCCCGCTCATCGGCTGGAGTTGCTGGTGTCGGTGCCCGTGGACGGGGGTCTACTGTGGCGAAAGTTTCGATGGAGAAGTTGTTGGCCACAGTTATCCAACTGAAGGCCAGCGATCTGCACATCAGTATCGGCCAACCTCCGGTGGTTCGGCACCAGGGGCGGCTGCGTAAACTCGATGTCGGCGGTGGTGTGCTCGATAACGAGGACACCACAGGCCTTATGAAGTCGATCACGCCGGACCGTTGCCAGCAAGAGCTGCAACAAAAGGGTGGGTCCGACGTCGCCATCGAGTACAACGATGGCTACCGTTTCCGCGTCGCCGTGTTCAAACAGAAGCAATCGGTCGGGATGGTGCAGCGGCGCATCCCGAGCCAGTTCCTCACGTACGAGCAACTCCGAACGCCCGCCGCGATCCGCTCGTTGATCATCCGCCCACGCGGTATGCTGCTGGTGACGGGGCCGACCGGTTCCGGCAAGACCACCAGCCTTGCCTCGATGGTCAACTTTCTCAACGACAACTACGATCGCCACATCATCACACTCGAAGACCCCATCGAGTACTTTCACAAGCACAAGAAGTGCACAGTGAATCAGCGTGAGATTGGCATCGATGTGCCCGATTTCAAGGAAGGCATCCGTCGCGCCCTGCGGATGGATCCGGACGTGATTCTCGTGGGTGAAATGCGAGACCTCGACACCATTCGCGCTGCACTTGAGGCGGCGGAAACGGGGCACCTCGTGTTCGGCACCCTGCACACGTCCGGGGCGTCGTCGACGATTGACCGGGTCATCACGGTGTTCCCGGAAAACGAACAGGATCAGATCCGCACGCAACTCGCTGGCTCGCTCATTGGCGTGCTGTCGCAGGCGCTCTTGCCCAGGAAGCCCGAGGGTCTCATTGCGGCGTACGAGATGATGGTGGTCACGCCCGCTATCCGCAACTTGATCCGCGAGAACAAGACGTACCGCATCGATTCGTCCATCCAGACGGGCCGTAAACACGGCATGTATCTGCTGGACGATTCGCTGTTCCGGCTGTGGCGCGAGGACCAGTGTGAGAAGGAAGAGGTGTTGCTGAAATCGAGCCGGCCCACGGAGCTAGCGGCCAAGATCGCCCAGGCCGAACGGGGGCTGGATGACGAAAACGAAGAAGGAGCAGGCGACGACGACCGGGAGGACGATGACGACGACGAGGATGACGACGATTGAGTTGTCGGCACGGTGCCCGCACGAGTTGGGTGAACCTGACCTCAACCTCCCGCACAAGGCAGAACGATATGGCCACGATTCCACCGAACCCGAACGACAAGAACCCGCCGCTCAAGAAGCCGGCTCCGGGGCCGAACGCCAATCCCGGCGCGCCGCGCCCGGTGGCCGGTACTCCTGGTGCCAAGCCCGCCGTTCCTGGAGCCAAGCCCGCCGCTCCCGTTGCCCGGC
>JBGTAO010000373.1:0-3946 GCA_041749835.1 Gemmata sp.
TTCGAGGTTCTCGGGAGTTTGGGTATTGAACAGTGCGATACCCAGGTTGATCTTGGCGGGTAGCCAGTCCGGGGCGCTCTGAGCAGCCTCCTCGAACGCGGCAATCGCCGGGCCATATTCAAACTGTTCCATGTGACCGATGCCGCGTGCATTCGCATGAGCTGCCGCGATGAGATCACCACTCGGTTTCGGCGGTAATGGCTTCAAGAGCCAAATCCCCGCACCCAGCGCCACAAGGACCAAGAACCCCACAGCCCAAGCCAACAGTCTTCGATTGCGCGCACCTTGTGGTTGCGGCGTTGCTGGCGGCACGGGTGTGGAACTCATCAGTGTGCCTCGCTATTTTTTGGTTTGGGGCTCGGCTGCTGGTTGACCCTGGCGAAGGGTGTAGTTTGTATTCCCTTTCAATTGCGTCCAGACTTGTCTCTCCATGGCTTTGCCGGGCCACAGAACGCTCACCTCATCCACTTTCTCATGCGTGCCAAGTCCGAACGTGATGGGGAGTTCACTCTGACTCAGATAGCCTCTCGCTCCGGCAACGTCCCGGCGAAAACTCTTGTCACCCACCTTGATGGTGACCTGCGCCCCGATCGCAGAGGTGTTGGAACTCTTACCGTTGCCAATCAGGTTCAACCGGAGAAACCGATTGCCCAGGTTGGCATCGTTGCGAAGTAATCGAGCTTTGCCATTGTTTTCGATGAGCACCACATCGAGATCGCCATCCCCATCGTAATCTAGGAACGCCGAACCGCGACCGACGATGGGGTGAAACAAATCGTTACCCGATTGCTCGGGAGTCACGGGTTCGAACAACCGTTGTTGGTCCCCGGTGTTCCAGAACAACTGCGGGGGTTGAGCGTAGAGTTGCCCGGCCTGGACACGTGAGATTTCGGGTTCCAGGTGACCGTTGCACACCAGCAAATCGAGCCGGCCATCAAGATCGTAATCAAAGAAAAAGGTGCCGAACTTGAGCCAGAAGCGGCTTGGGCCGGCAAGCCCGACCGCTAACGCCGAATCTGTGAAGCGCGGTTTCTTGGGGTCTTGCACTGTGAGGAAGGTGATCGGTTCATTCGCAAAGTTGGCGATCACCAGACCATGCTTTCCAGGAAGGTATTCACCCCAGTCGATGCCCATCGCTCCGCGGGCGCGACCTTCAGCGTAGGCGGCGCTCGAGTTCACGCCCTTCTCTTCGAACTTCCGGTCTCCAGAAGCATTCGGGACGTTGTGAAAAAAGAAGTTCCGCACCGTGTCGTTGGCCACCAGCAAATCGGGCCAGCCGTCGCCATCTGGGTCACAGATGATGACGCCAAGCGATTTGGCGACGGGCCGTTCACGTGCATCGGACTTGGTCCCCTCGCGTTCGACCACTTTTATTCCCGATGCCTCGGAGACATCAACAAACTGCTTACCATCCCGGTTCTCGTAGAGCACGCACTGCGAACCTTCGAACTGTTGTGGCGGAAGATACGCTCGTCCAATTCCCGTCAGAGTTGCATCAATCGAGAGGTCAATCGCAGGTGCCCACTTCACATAGCGACAGACAAAAAGATCCAACCTACCATCACCGTTGTAATCCAAGAACGTGGCCGTGGTCGCAAATTCAACCGGTTCGCGATACAAGAGAAAATCGGCGGCGGCGAGATCGTGAGGCCAACGGCCCTCTGTGTTGGTTAAGCCGGCTTCTGTGGTCTGATCATGGAACTTCCGCTGACCACCCTCAGCAGCGACATTCTTGAACAGCTTGCAGCCACCAACTCCCGTAACAAAGAGATCCGGGTAACCATCACCATTGAAGTCGCCAGAACAAGCTCCCAGGCCATACATGGGCACCGTCAGACCCGAAGTCGCCGTGACATCTTCGAACGTGCCATCCCCTTTGTTGCGATAGCACTGGAGGCTCCCGACAGGTCCGGATTCGGGCTCCTTGTGACCCGGCCACGGGCAACTTCCAATGAACACGAGATCTTGCCAACCATCGAGATCGAAATCGAGCACACAGACACCACCACCCATCGTTTCCGGTAACAGCTTCTTGCCAACTGCACCGTTAAAATGTGTGAACTGGATGCCCGCCACAGTTGTGACATCTGTGAATGGCACTTTCGGTGCTGGAATCGCCGCCCGTGTGATCGCTTGTTGAATATCAGGAGGTTTACTCGGAGCGAGAGGCGGATTGAAATAGCGGCGAGCCACCCAGGCCGTTGCACTAATGAGGAGCAGACCGACCAGTCCCAATAGCAGCTTTTTCTTGCTCATGTATGGTCCACCACCAAGTCGCTCACGGTCCAGATGACACCGTGAGCGACTTGCACAGTTCCGCGTTGACGGCCTAGCACTCTTGACCCGCAGTTATGTTACGGGAGTTTCCTGTCTGTCGGGTAGATTACGATGGCTTCTGCCGCCGCGTTTGCTGCGGGGTTCTTGGCCCGATACTCAGCCGATGTTCGTGACCGCGCCAATTCATCGGGTTTGTAGATCACATGGAATTCGCGATGAAGTTCGGCAAGTGCAGCAGCCAGTTCCGCCTGAAGTGAAGCATTGGACTCAGCGTGGAATGCAGGTAACAGCTTTGTCATGACGACCCGGAACGCTGGCAGTTTCGGGTTGGCTGGATCAGGTGCTCGTTGGCCAACAGCTTGCAGCGCGCTCGTGAGTAGAGCCGCGGCCCGCATCCGAGCATCGGCTGATTGCTCCTTGTTTACGACCACATCAGTGAGTTGAAGCAGCCGATCACTACCCACCGGTTCGGTTGGCGCATCTGCCGCTGTTACATTTGTACTCAGTTTGTCAAAACATTGGCTGAGCCCGTAGTGCGAGTCCAGATTCTCAGGATCCACTGCCAGTGCTCGCTCATAAGCGGTGATCGAGCGCAGCAGTATTGAACGCTCTTCCTCAGATTGTGGAGCCTCAAGGGTGCTCCGCTTGAACAGTGTGCGCCCCAATTCCGCAAGAACGACATAGTCCCGAGTAAAGTCGAACTTGAGCTTGCCATCGGGGTGCTTGGGTTGATTGGCAGGGTCCACGATCTTTCCAAAAAGCTGGGCTGCAGAATCGAGGTCGCTGCGTGTTGTTGCGTTCTGTGCCGTGACGAGCCCGTTGAACCAGGCCAGCACCCACCACGGGGCCGGCGGCTCTGCAGTCTGAGCGGCGTTCAACTCTTTCGCGGCCTCCGTCAGGCGACCTTGATCAATATAAACCCGTGCCAGGTTCACATGCCCATGCCAGACCCCATCCTTGGCTCCCAGTACCAAGAGCTTCCGGAACGCCGCTTCTGCCTGTCGCATGTTCCCCTTTTTGTTCCCGGCACCACCTTCAAGGAAACAGCCAATCCCATAGTCGTTCCACCGTTGCCACGCAGGTTGGATTGGCGATTGTTGCTCGGCAACTGTTTCCGCAACGCCAGCAACCGGAAGAATCACCTTGTCTTCACAAAGATCCACGATGGGAAGTCGCGGTATGGGCCGCCCAGTTTCCTTGTGCACATACTCCATATACTTCTGATCAAACTTTCGATAACGCAACTTCACAGTGAGTTCTACCGGTCCGGTCACATCTTTGGGGACATTGAGCTTGTAGTGCACAACTTGCCCGGCACCCGGGGGGATTTGTTTATCATACAAAGGCGTGAAGATATCTTGGGGATTCCGCCGATCAATTCGATTCCCATTACGATCCAACATGAGGACACTCACGAAGTGCGACCAGGGATCGACTTCGCCTGATTCATCTGGCCCTGAGAGTGCCCCACTACGACCGATAACTTTCCCACCTGCCGTGGCCTGGAAGTCTACCCAAATCTCATTGGAATCGACGGTCCCCTGGGAGAAGAGGTGACCGAGCTTCAAGGTTCTGAGGACGGTCTCCAGGAGATATTTCTTGCCGGGGACGAGTTTCGGCACTTCGGGACGCAAAGGAGCGTGGAGCTTGCCGTTTATCGAACCTTCTT
>JBGTAO010000374.1:0-4200 GCA_041749835.1 Gemmata sp.
GCCTCAGCCGGGAGATCCATTAATGGCAAGACCCTCCGCGAGCGACCTCCCTGCGCAATCGCCATATCAGGCACCACCGCATGCCATGTCGTTACCTGTCGGCCCGGCCCCGCTGAGCTACGCCGGTCAACCGTTGCCACCTGCTCCTTCCGCCAAAGCCGCACCCACACCGGCGGGGTTGTTTAACGCGTTTCGCCGTCGCTGGGTACTGAGCACTTTGGTTGGCACACTGGTGGCAGCCGTGGTGGCGAGCGTGATCTGGTTCTTGCTCCCGGCGGGGAAGCACGAAGCTCGCGCGCTGATCAACCTGCGCGACAAGAATTCGGATCTCACCAACAAGAGCAATACGGAAGACTACGAAAACTACCGCCGCAACCAGATCTTCATTCTCCGAACCCGCGATCTTCTGACTCGCACGGTCAATGATCCCTCGGTTGCCAGCCTGGAGATGGTCCGGGCGACCGATGATCCCGCACGGTTAGTGGAGGAGAATCTCAGTATCTCGGCAGCCGCTCCTTCGATCCTCGCTGTCACTTTGAAAGGCGACAACATCGAGGAAATGAAGACGATTGTGAATGAAGTTGTCCGGCGCTATATCGATGACGCGAGTGCCAACGATCGGCGCGAACTGGATGCGCAGACCAAGAAACTGGAACGCCTCGAAACCAGTCTTAAAGATGAGGTGGAAGCGCTGGATCGACAGATCCGAATGATCGCACGTGGTACGGGTGTCACCGGCGCGGAAGGCTCGGAAACCGCTCAGACTCTGATTCGTTTACGCATCCGGGAACTGGACAACATCGTTTCCTCGACCAACGATGAGCTGACCCGACTCGAATCGGAACTCAAGATTGGGAAGCAGCAACTTGATACCCGCAAGCCCACGATCGAGCCGGCAGTCCTCGCTCGCGCTGTCACCACCGATGGTCGCGTGGTGAAACTGGTGCTGGAACGAGAAGAGCTTCTCCAGCTTTACGAACGCGAAAAGAAGCTGGCGACCGACGCGGCAACCTCCCCCGTGGTTCTGGAGCTCAAAGAGGCTCTGGACAAGGCCGACAAGGCGATCGAGGAGAAGAAGAAGCTCCTCACGGGCGAGATCGAGGCGGTCGTGAAAGCCACGCGGCTCGCAGCAATTCAAGAAGAAGTGGGGCGGCTCGAACACCGTATTGCCGTCTCGCGCGAGATACGTGATCGGAACCGCCAGGACCGGGACGCCATTCAGAAAACGCTGGCTGGTACCGCGGAAAGCCATGTCGAAGTCGCTCAGTTGCTCAAGGGGCTGTTCCCCCAACGCGAGGCGATCGACAAGATTCGTGTGCAACTGGTCCAGCTTCGCATGCAGAAGGAACTCGACAACCGTGCCAGCGTTCGCGAGGATGCCCAGGCGCTTCCCAATAACAACTTGACGAAGAAACTGATCCTCAGTGGTGGTGCTGGCCTGGGTACGTTCGCAGTGGTGATCCTCTTTATCTCGTTTCTGGAATGGCGAACCCGCCGGGTTGATGGTGTCGATCAGGTTGTGAATGAACTGGGCATGCGGATCATCGGAACAGTGCCTGCGTTCCCAAACCGTGCGAGTTTGAAAGCAGCTGCGGAAGCCGGGGGAGCGAACTGGCGGTTTGCCTTGAATGAGTCGATCAATTCGACACGCACCATGCTTCTCCACAGTGCCCGTACCCAGTCGATGCAGGTTGTCATGGTCACCAGCGCGACACAGGGCGAAGGCAAGACCTCGATTGCCAGTCAGCTAGGCAGTAGCATGGCCACCGCAGGCATGCGGACGCTAATTGTTGATTGCGACCTCCGCAACCCGTCGATTCACAAGCTCTTCGATATCGGCCTCAGCCCAGGTGTTTCGGAGATCTTGACGCAAGATATCGACGTTACAGACTCGATCCAGCCGACGGCAGTACCGAACCTGTGGGTGATCTCGGCAGGGCAATGTTCCAACCGGGTGGTTGCCGCGCTGGCGCAGGGGCACCCGCTGGAAACCTTGTTCAACCGCCTGCGTGGGCAGTTCGACTTCATCGTTGTCGATAGCTGCCCCGTGCTACCAGTGGCCGACGCGCTTCTGATTGGTCAGCATGTCGATGGTGTTGTCTTTTCGATCATGCAAGACGTGAGCCAATTGCCCAAGGTTCTGCTGGCATCCGAGAAATTGGCCCAGCTGAACATTCCGTTGCTCGGTGCTGTGGTCAACGGGATCAAACAAGACATGTACTCCTATGGTTACAATTACGTGAAGCAACTCCCCGCGTGAGTTGCGGTTGCAGCAATAATTGTCAGTGTTGGGAACAAAGTGTGGCTTGGGGATATCCAACTTCGAAGTAATTGTGACTCATGCCAAAGGGACTTTTGATCGCGCTGGCAGCCGGGCTCGTTGTGGTTGTTGCGGTACTGGAAGGGAAGAACTCCAACCGGTGGGGTTCTTCCGAAGACGGCCTCGCAGCAGCGGCACGGCTGGAACGCATTCCCGGCGAATTCGGCGACTGGAGCAGCACCGAAGCCCCGCTCGACCCGAAGATTCTGAAAGTTGCGGAAGCGGTTGGATGTGTTTCTCGGATCTACACCAACCGCAAGACCGGTGAACGGATTGATGTCCTCCTACTGAGCGGCCCGAGTGGCCCGATCGGGGCCCACACTCCGGACGTTTGCTACGGTGGGCTGGGTTATGGGATCTGTGGCCGCGAACAGCGGAAATCGCTGACGCTCGAGACCGGTCAGGCCGTGAGCCTCTGGGATGCTCGCTTCGAGAAGAAGGCCACTGGCGATGAGCCCTTGCGTGTGCTTTGGGCCTGGGGAGTGGATGGCGATTGGGAAGCGACCGCCAACCCGCGCCGTGACTTCGCCCTGCAGGGCTCGCTTTACAAGCTGTATGTTGTCCGACGCGAGGAACCGACGGATCGTACTCGTGCCCGTGATTCCCGATCAGGCCCGCTGGACGGGTTCCTGCTGGAGTTCTTACCACGAGTCAAGACCGCACTAAGTCCAGGCGCAGGCCAGTCCTGATGCCCCCACGCTAAACCTATCCTCTCCGCCACAAGGATTCGGAGCCGTTATTGGATCGCCCATGATGATTTCGCCCAACCCAACGACTGAGCCAACCACAAACACTCGCGTGCCTTGGCCCGAGATTGATCGCCTCACAGCCGATGCCGAAGTGGAATTGCCCGCTGCACCCACCTGGTATCCTGGGCTCAAGGTGCTTCTCGATTACACCATCGCAGTGCTCTTGCTGCCGCTGGCCGCACTCCTGGTACTCTTCGCCGCGTTTGCGGTGAAGGCGACCTCACCAGGCCCCATATTCTACTCGCAATCCCGCATTGGGCTGAATGGACGGCGTTATCGCTTGTTCAAGATTCGCACGATGCACCACAACTGCGAAGCAACCTCCGGTATTCAATGGTCGCAACGCGGCGACAAACGGATTACCTGGGTAGGGCACATTCTGCGGGTGTCCCATATCGATGAGCTACCCCAACTCCTGAATGTCCTCAATGGTGAGATGAGCCTCGTCGGACCGCGACCGGAACGGCCTGAAGTGATTCAAGCCAAGGGGCTGAATCGACTCGTGCCGGGGTATCGCCACCGATTGCTGGTGAAGCCGGGTCTGACCGGACTGGCGCAACTGCAACTCCCCGCGGATACGGACATTACAAGCGTTCGGTACAAGGTTGTTTACGATCTCTATTACGTTCAAAATCAGGGTTTGTTGCTCGACATCCGCTTGCTCGCCGCGACCTTGTTCAAGGCACTGGGTTGTGGGCCACGCCTGCTGCGTTGGCTATTCTGGCTGCCCAATCGCCGCAAGGTCACCGAAGTCTTTCGGAGTCGCGTTACCGTACCCGTAGAATCGGAATCCCTTCCGGTCTTACAACCCGCGTGATGGTTTCTGAATCCGGTTCGAGGCCGCGAATCCTGTACCTGACGCACCGAGTTCCCTTCCCACCAGATAAAGGGGACCGGATTCGTAATTACCACCTCTTGCGCCAACTCGCCAAACGGGCAAACGTGTGGCTGGCATCGCTGGCCGACGAACCCGTTCCCGCGGCCACCGAGGAGGAACTCCGGAGTCTGTGCGAACGCTTCGAGATCATGCCCGTAAGCCCCAGGCGCTGGCTGCATGCAGGGACTCGCTTGCTCTGTGGTGGTAGCCTCAGTGAAGGGCTATTTCAAGCTTCAGCCCTGCGACGATTGATT
>JBGTAO010000375.1:0-4792 GCA_041749835.1 Gemmata sp.
CATCGTCAATTGGAAGGGAACAATCGAACAGCTTACGGGCTTGCTCAAGGTAGTGCCCAAAGGCTTGCTCCAAGGAACAGCCCAGAAGGTGATCGAAGATGTTTGGGCCGCAGTGACGGCCCGGCTTTACGAAGACGCGAAGTGAAACTGCTCTCCTGGGCCGGTGCTCTCCTGGGCCGGTGCGCTCCTGGGACCGCGGTCGTCCCGACCGCTCTTATGCCGCCGTCCACCTCGTTCCCTGGGACCGCGGTCGTCCCTACCGCTCAATACCACAAACCAAAAATCCGAAGAGCGGGCCGGAGGTCCGCGGTCCCAGGGGGAAAACCCACGGGCCTCCCAACCGCTCCCCTGGGCCCGCGGTCCCAGGGAGGACAGACCCCCGCACTCCCGGCTACTTCACCGCCTCGTAGCGCAAGTTTTGCACCGTTGTCGTCAGGCGATCCATCACGGCCTGATCTGGCGTCCCATTGATCTTCATGCGTAAACGACCCGTTGCATCGAAGACCACGAGGTTTGGCTCGCCTACGGTCTGCCCGAACATCGTTTTAAGCGTGTCGCTGAAGTCGAGCCACACCACGCTATCGGAAATGTTCTTGGCAAATTGCGAGCGTATTGGCCCACGAATGGGGCCAGGCACTTTCCCACAGCACGCCACGGGAACAATGAGGACGTTGGGCGACTGCTGCCCGGCCTTGAGGTTCTCCAGTGGCACGACCGCGGCGGCCTGTGCCTTCTTGGCGGGTTGCCCCTTGGCATCGGGATGCCAGCAAATGTGCAGCGATTCGCCGACCGCGCGGCACAGGTCGGTCGCTTTGCGGTCTCCGTACACCAGGATGACTACCTGCCCCTTGAGATCCGACAGGTCGGCCTTGCGGTCGAACTGATCTTCCAGCACCAAAGCCGTGGGCTGCGGAATCGCGGCTGGCGTAGTGGCTGGGGTAGCCGTGGCCGACGGCACCTGGGCCTGAAGCGGAGCGAGCAGGAACGTGGCACCCAGAACGAGCCCGCAGAAAGCCCGCACGTGGCCAATGTGTCGGTTCATACGATTCCCCGTCGAATGCGGTACTCGGCCCGCTTCAATCGCAGCGTGGCCAGGACCAGAAACACCGCCGCGAAGGCCGTGACCACCGCAACGCTTGGCAAGATCGCCCGCAGGCCCAGCCCTTCCCATGTCGCAGCGGAAAGCCCTCGCATGGCCCACGTAGTCGGAAGCGAGAGTGCCAATTCCCGCACCCACTGTGGCAGCATGAAGGCCGGCACCCAGAGTCCACCGATCATCGAGACACCAAGAATCACCAGAATGCTCACACTGCGTGCCCGTGCTTCGGTACCACCGATGGCTGCCACGAGCAAACCGGTCGCAGCGGCGAGCCCACAGGCGGCCAGCGCCAGGAGCACAAAGCCCAGCAGGGAACCGCTCACCGTGACACCAAAAACGAGATAGCCGAACCCGAAGGTCACCAGCACCTGGAGCATCGCGATCGCAGCGGTGGCGATGGCTTTCCCGGCGAGCACACTTCCCAGGGAGACAGGAGCCGCTCGCATGCGTCCCCAGACGCCGCGCTGCCGCTCACGCAGGAACAACAAGCCGCTTTCCATGCCCCAGAAGAGCAAGTACTGCAACGTCATCCCGCAAAAGCTGTGCGAATAGGAATTGAACTGGGCATCGCTGTTGCCGGTGATCGCCGTGGCATGAACCTGCATGGGCGTCGTAAAGGCGCTATCGGGCACACCTGCCGAGAAGCCGCCGAACTTCTCGCGAGCCAACCGTTGCATGATCACTTCCGTGGCGACACCCTCGGCCCACTGACGATCGGCCATGCCAGCTGGATGGTGCAAGATTCGCAACTCGGGGCGATCATTCGTATTGCCAGGCTGCCACTGCTTCAACCGCTCGAAGCCCCGAGTCAACACAATTGCGGGTTGGCCTGGTTGCTCGACCACCAGGGTTGCTGCCTCGGCAGCCGAGACGACACGGGCTTCTAGTCGCGGTGAGGCCAACAGATCCGTCACGACTTTCGCCGTGAACGGGCCGTCGTCTTCCACCACGATCAGAATCGGTAAGCGGGTTTCGGTCAGCGCTTGTGTGGGCTGATTAAAGATCAGGCCAAACGCCGAAGCAAGCACGATGGGTACCACGAAACAGAGCAACGCGGCTCGCCGATCGGCCCAGAATAGCCGCCAGTCCTTTTGAGCCAGCGTGAGAATCAGACCCAGCCGTGACGTCATGAGTTTACTCGCTCCCCATGGCCGTGGCACAAACGGGATGGCTCAGCACTCGTTCCAGGGTGCCCGCCGGGGTCCGGTACGTATCGAGTTCCACTCCATCGGTCAACAGCATCGCCAGAGCGGTGCCCAATGCAACATGATCCGGTGCAATCAACCGAAGGCGGCGGCCCGTGATTTCGATCGAGACACCATCGGGGAAGCGCGAGCGGATCGCCCGCAGCAGGTACTTCGGCGGCCGCGACCTGAGATGGCCGTAGAGCACCGCCCCTGTGCCAACCCGCGATTGCAACAGTTCGCCGGGCGTTCCGCTGGCCACGAGTTTGCCGGCCTCCAGTACGATCACGCGATCGCAGCCAAGCTCGGCCTCTTCCAAATGGTGCGTGCTCAGCAAGACCGCATGGCCATCGTCGCGCAAGTGGGTCAGATCGGTGAAGAGGGAATCGCGGCTGGCGGGATCAAGGGCCGCCGTGGGTTCATCGAGCAGAAGCACGGGCGGATCGTGGATCAACGCGATCGCGAGGTTCAAGCGTTGCTTCATTCCGCCCGAAAACGTGCTCACACAGTGCGTCGCACGATCGGTCAGGCTCACCCGCGCCAGAACGCGCGCCACGCGCCGCCGCAGATCGGTTCCACCCAGGCCATACAATTGACCGAAGAACAGCAGGTTCTCCGCCGCGGTCAGTTCGTCGTACAGTCCGCATTCCTGGGGCACAAAACCCACACGCATCGCGAATTCGGCCGGGTTGCGGGATCGATCAATCGCCTCAACGGCGACGGTCCCCGCCAGCGGATCGAGCACACCCGCGGCCACCGCCAGCGTGGTGCTCTTGCCCGAGCCGTTCGGCCCCATGAGCCCGACTATCTCCCCCCGTCGAACGTCCAGAGAGACGCCATCGACGGCCAGGCGATTGCCGTAGCGAACGCAAACACCCACCAGGCTCAAGGCCACCGGTAGCGGCATGGGAGTACCGTGTTATGTGAACGAATGGCGGGCATATACCGGCAGGGGCTGTCAAGAACAAGTGGAACTGGAAACCAGCCGCGTGGCGTTCAATCGCCGAAGGGATTGGGGTGATCGTCGAAGCGTTCCAGGTCGCGATCCGACCACCCAAAGTGGTGCGCAATCTCGTGAATGACCGTCTTGCGAATCTCGATACGCAAGTCACACGGGTCCGGGAAATCCTCTTCAAGCGGGAACTTGAAGATGATGATGCGGTTCGGGTTTTCGAGCCATTCGCTGGCTGCGACCCCTTCGAGTGGCTGAAAGTAACCGTACAACGTGTCGCCCAGCTCGATCTCTTCGTCTGTGAAGCCGGCTTCACGCAGGAAGTCGTCGGTCGGCGCTTCCTCCACGTCGATCACCACGTTCTCCAGGTGCTGCCGAATCACCGGTGGGAGCGATTCAATCGCCTCTTCCACGATGGCGGCGAACTGGTGCAGCGGCATCCGTTTCATGGATGTCATGCTCCAGTGTCGCGTGCTGCCTGTCAACGGCTTGTGCGCTGCAAGTCGGCCGGTCACTTGCCACACGGACTGGGCTCGCTATAGTGATTGTTCCGATTCCGTATTCGGCCCCGATGTACCGGGGATATTAAGAGATCACGGCCATGTCCAGAACCTGTGTATTCACCGGCAAGTCGGTATCGTTCGGGAACCGGAAGACCTACCGCGGTAAGGCAAAGTACCTCGGTGGCGTTGGTAAGAAGATTACCGGTACGAGCCGCCGTAAGTTCAAGCCCAACCTGCAGAAAGTGCGTTGCATCATCAACGGCGAGGTCAAGAGAGTATGGGTCTCGGCGTCGGCGATCCGCAGCGGCCTCGTGGTGAAGCCGATCAAGGTGAAGCCATTCGAGAAAGTCTCGGTGTAAGTCTTGTCGTGGGCAGGCCTTCAGGTCGATGAGTCTCAGGGCACATGGGCCAGCACCGTGCTTGTGGCTCCGACTGGAATACCTGCAGCCGGTGAGACTTGAGGACGGATGCCCATGTCGCTGACGCTCGACGAAGTCCGGAAAGTCGCCAAGCTGGCCCGCCTCGAACTGCCCGAGGCCGACCTGATCCGCATGCAATCCCAACTCTCTGCCATTCTCGACTACGTCGCACAGTTAAACGAACTCGCGACTGATGGTGTCGAGCCGCTGGCGCATCCTCTGCCCATCCAGAATGTCTTCCGTCCGGATGAACCGGTGCCGTCGCTCCCCGTGGACGCTGCCCTACAGAACGCGCCCAAGCGCTCGGGCAACTACTTCAGCGTGCCGGCCGTCTTCGACACCGATGAACCCGTGAGCCACTAGCAGCACCGTTTCGTTTGGGGTCTCTCGGGGTTCCGGGTCGACGGGATCGATTCGGCCGATAGATCCACCGTTCCCGCCAGACCCGACGTTATGAGCCTCATCGAGAAAACCGCGACCGAGTTGCTCGCACTTCAGGCGACCGCCCAGGCCAGCGCTACCCAGATTGCCGACGCTTTCCTGAGCGCCTACCGCGATCGTGAGCCCAAGCTCCGGGCGTTCACCACACTGGATGAGCAACCGATCCGCGAGCAAGCCGCGGCGATCGACGCGAA
>JBGTAO010000376.1:0-6981 GCA_041749835.1 Gemmata sp.
TCCGCTCGATCCCATCGTGGTACTGCACGACGCCAAGACGAAGCGCGAATTGGTCGATCTCTACGCCGACGACACACCGGGCTTGCAAGGCGATTGCCGGCTCACGCACACCTTCAAGACGGCCGGGGAATACCTGATCGAGGTGCGCGACACCACCTACCGTGGCGGCCCCGATTACTACTACCGGTTGCGCGTGGGCGACTTCCCTGGTGTAACCACGGCGTTCCCACTTGTGGTACAAGCCAACACGCCCACCGATGTGGGCTTCACGGGTGGGGAATCGCTCCCGCCTGTGAAGGTCACGGCTCCGGGGTTGGCCACATTGGAAGCGACATCCGTGGCCCCGCGGCGAACCAGCCTGGGCTTGCGCGGCTGGCCAGTTCCCGTGCTCATTTCCCCGCTGCCGCAATCGGTGGAGCAGGAGCCAAACAACGAACCGGCCCAGGCCAACTCGCTCGGAGTCGTTGCCAGTGGCGCGGGGGTTTCGGCCAAGTTCGAGAAGCCCGGCGATGTCGATTGTTTCAGCATCAATTGCAGCAAAGGCGTGAAGTACGCTGTTACGGCCGCGACGTATGCGGTGAATTCCCCGGCCGAGGTGCTCATCCGCGTGCTCGATGCCAAGGGAACCGAGATTGCCCGCAGCAACCCCGCTCAGGCGACCGCGCGAGCCGAGTTCACACCCGGTGCCGATGGCGTGTATGTGATCGCGTGCGAGCACCTCAATTACCTGTCGGGGCCACACGAGGTCTATCACCTCACGATTGAGCCGGTGTTGCCCGACTTCGCGATCACGCTGGCACTGGATCGTGCGGAGGCACCGATCGGCGGCGGTACCGCGGTGCTCGCCACGGTGACCCGGTTGAATGGTTTCGCGGGGCCAGTGGAGTTGGAAATTGTTGCGGCGAAGGATTCGGGAATCAGCGGCGGGCCGGTCACGCTTCCCGCTGGGCAAACGTTTGCATTCGTGCCGCTTCTGGTAAGCGAGAAGGCCACACCCGGCTTACACGAATTCTGGGTGCGGGGCCGCGCCAAACGCGATAAGGATACCGAGATTGAACGATTGGGCACACTGACCGACGCCGTGAAAGCCAACCTGAGTGGAATGCCGAACCCGCCGCCGGAGTTGCGCAATCGGTGTGCCGTCGCCGTGATCGAGCAGCCCGAGTTTATACTCAAGCTCACGCCGGAACCGATGGCTTTCGAGAAAGGGAAGGCCGGCAAGATCATCCTGGAAGCCACACGCGCGAACGGTTTCGATGGCGATATCACCGTGGCCCCGCTCCTGGTGCCACCAAACATCACGCCTGCAGCCGCGAAGCCGATCGCCAAAGGGCAAACCCAGGGCGAGCTTGGGCTGACGGTGACAGCGGCAGCCGCGCCGGGTTCGTCTTCCGTTGTTTTGCGGGCCACTGCCAAAACGGGCGGGAAAGACGTCGCTTACATCCTGCCACCGGTCATCATCACGGTGATCGAAGCCAAGAAGGAAGCACCCAAGAAGACCGACGCGAAGAAAGAGGAGCCACCCAAGAAGGACAAGAAGTGAGGTTGGCATGGAACCGGAGATTCGCGTGGAATTGGCCGCAACCACACTGACGCCCGAGAGTGAGCTGGCCGGCGTCTTCGTGGTTGTCGGCGGCCCGCCTGCTGACACCCGAAGTGTTGAGCTTTCGGTGTTGTGGCACACGTCTGGGAAAGGAACGGAAGACCTGGGCGTGATTCACTACCAGTCCTGGAAAGTGGAAGACGGCAGCCTGGCCACCATGCCGAACCCCAGCACATTCCGCGTTCCACTCCCGCGTTCACCCTGGAGCTACGAGGGGGAACTCATCAAGATCCACTGGGTCGCCCGGGTTCGCTTGCGATGGGGTGTGGCGAGCCAGAGCCAGGAGGTCGTTTGCGATGCCCCGTTTGTGCTCGCACCGGGTGATCGCTTGTGAGCCGCCTCGGAGTGCCGCCGCAATTCAATCCCTTCTCCAGTCGATACGTGGAGCCGGGGGCAATCCGCTTTCGATTCGCCAACTCCGGTGGCATTCCCGCGCTGGTGGAGCAACTCCGGCGCACGGACGGTTGGGGCGAGATCGTCGGGCCGCACGGCAGCGGGAAATCGACACTTCTGGCCGCACTCCTTCCGGCACTAGCCGCGTGGTCGCCCCGGCTGGTTCGCCTGAACACGACCCACCGTGTGTTACCGGCTGACGTGTGGAAGTCTCCGCCGCCGGGTTCGCTGCAGGTGATCGATGGCTACGAGCAACTCGGCTTCTTCACCCGGCAACTATTGCAACGCCATTGCCGGCGGAAAGGATGTGGCTTGCTGGTTACCGCTCACCGCCCGCTGGGCCTGCCCACGCTCTATCGCACGGAGGTGGAGCTGGAGCTGGCACACAACTTGATCGCCACGCTTCTGCCGCCGGGGTGCGAATGGGTGTTGCAGTCCTTCCCGCTCCGTGAACGGTTACGGCAACACCAGGGCAATCTGCGCGAAGTCTTGTTCGAGCTGTATGATCGCTGGGAATTGGGGCGGCAAGCTGGGTGAGCCACGGTCACTTTGGGGGTTCTTCCGATGTGGTCTCGCCCGGTTCGCTGTCGTCATCGCGGTTGACGCCACGTGTGGCACGCGGGGTGCTTCACCTTCAGTGCCGGACACGTTCTGGCCACATGAAACGAAAACAACCCAATCGCGAGGATTGCCAGATGACACCCGAACTCGCACTGCTGGACCTTTCGATTTCCGCTCACAACGACACCCGGCCGCACGCTTTGCCGCATTTCCTCGACGGTAGCTACAACCCCGCCGACGAAAGCGGCGACTGGTGGCTCGACCTCGAACACATCGACTTGCCTGCGACCCGTCGGTAATTCTTTCACGCACTCTGACCAAGCCCTGTAGTTCTTCCCAGATCGAGGAGCGCCGTTATGGATAACGCACGGGAGACCTTGATTCGCTTGCTCCTCGATCCGTGTCTGACGACGGTGGAGGCCGAACGCGAAGCGGCGGCAACCGTACGGGTAAGAACGCCTCGTGACGAGGTCTCGGCCGGGTTCCCGGTACGCCCACGAGAACGGTGCGATGTTCCGGCCACAGTGGGTTGATCGGCTTTTCCGGGTGGATGCGTTTGGGGCGATCGCGACCACCCGCGGGTCGCCCCTTACAAGATGAACTTAGTCAGGTCTTCCCGTTCGATGATGGCACCGAGCTTTTCGCGGACATATTGATTGTTGATCACCACGCGCTTCTCGGCCAGGTCTGGCCCTTCGTAGCTCACCTCCTCGACGACCTTTTCCAGCACCGTGTGCAACCGGCGTGCGCCAATGTTCTGGTGCGTGCGGTTCACATCGAAGGCGATTTCCGCCAGGGTTTCAACTCCATCGCGGGTGAACTCCAGCGTCACACCCTCGGTCTTCAGCAACTCAGCGTATTGCTTGATCAGGGCGTGCTTGGGCTCGGTGAGTACCCGGAGGAAATCGGCCTTCGTGAGGTCCGTGAGCTCGACGCGAATGGGGAAGCGACCCTGGAGTTCGGGCATCAGGTCGGCGGGCTTGGAAGTGTGAAACGCTCCGGCAGCGATGAACAGAATATGATCCGTGCGCACCGGGCCGTGCTTCGTGTTCACGGTGGTTCCTTCCACGACCGGGAGTAAGTCGCGCTGGACGCCCTGCCGGGAGACATCTGGCCCCTGACCCGACGACGGACCACAAACCTTGTCGATCTCGTCGAGGAAGACGATGCCGTGATTCTCCACGCGCTCGACCGCCTGTTCGGTGACGGCAGCGCGATCGATCAACGCTTCGGTTTCCTGTTCCAGCAAGATGCGGCGAGCCTCCTTGATCGGCAGCTGGCGTGGTTGGCCGCTGCGCGGCATGATCTTGTCGAACATGTTCTGGAGATCGACATCCATGTTCTCCATGCCCATGTTGGAGAAGATCTGCACGGGCACCGCTTTTTGTTCCACGTTCAGTTCGACAATGCGTTCTTCCAGTTCACCGGCTTCGAGCTTTGCCCGCATTTTCTCACGGGTGCGCTGGCGGCGTTCCTGGTCTTCCTTCTCTTGTTCCGGTTCCCAGGGTGTCGTTTTGGGTGATGGGACCAGCAAATCGAGCAGGCGTTCGGTCACGCGCTCGTTCGCCTTGGCCTGCACGTGCGTGCGCATCTCTTGCTTCACCATACCGATGGCGGCCTCGGTGAGATCGCGAATAATGCTTTCGACATCGCGGCCCACGTAGCCCACTTCCGTGAACTTGGTCGCTTCAATTTTGATAAACGGCGCACCAACGAGTTGGGCCAATCGCCGGGCAATCTCGGTCTTCCCCACACCCGTAGGCCCGATCAAGATGATGTTCTTGGGAGTGACGTTGGTGCGCAAATCGTCCGGGAGTTGCTGCCGTCGCCAGCGGTTCCGAATCGCGACCGCCACGGCTTTCTTCGCCGCCGTTTGGCCCACGATGTACTTATCCAGTTCCGCGACGATCTGGCGGGGGGTCAGGTCCATGGTTCACGCCTTCGCAGTCGTGTCGTGAAGTCGAGATTCGCACCGTCGAACACCAGCCGACGGCAACGCCGGTGGGGATCGCGTGCTTACGTTAGTTCCAGCACTTCAATCGCTCGATTGGTGTAAATGCACAGATCGCCCGCGATCTCCAGCCCACCCCGGACGACCTCGACGGGCTTCAGTTGTGTGTGCGCCATCAGGGCCCGGGCCGCCGCCAGCGCGTACGGCCCACCGGAACCGATGGCCAGCACATTGTCGGTCGGGGCAATCACGTCGCCGGTACCACTCAGCAAAAGGAGATTGTCACGATCCAGGACAATCAACATCGCTTCGAGCCGCCGCAAGATGCGATCGGTCCGCCACTCCTTGGCCAACTCCGTGGCGGCACGAGGAACCGAGCCCTGATGATCGCGCAGCTTGGCCTCGAACCGTTCCAACAGGCTAAAGGCATCGGCCGCGGCACCCGCAAACCCCGCGAGAACTTTCCCGTCGTAGAGTTTGCGAATCTTTTTGGCGTCGGCCTTCATCACAATGTTACCGAGGGTCACCTGACCATCGCCGCCCAGTGCTGCGCCTGCGGCAGTACGAACGGCCAGGATTGTCGTGGCGCGGATGCGGTTCACGGTCAAGATCGCTCCAGTTCAGACGAATAGTGATCTGCGCACGGGTTACAGGACAATGACCCGCTTCCGCCTCGCAGGCCGACCATGGTGGCATGATACCCACTGGGCGCGACTCAGGCACAGATTGCACCGCCAGAATCTGGTGACGATTTGGTACTTGGCTGGTGGGGAATCGGTCTAGAATAGGTCACAATCTTGTCGGTTGTGTACCCACAGGGAGATCACCATGAAACAACGAATGATCCGGTTACTGCTGGTCGCCCTGCTCACGGGCGGGCTAATGGCCGTGCCAGCACAGGCGTCCAAAGTGGCCGCGGCTGCCGAGAGCCCTGGTTCTCTGAAAGTCGTGGACGAAGCGGGCTTCTTTTCCCCCGACGCCATCAAGCAAGCCGAGAAGAAACTGGCCGATGCCAAGTTCGATCGCGGTCTCCACTTCACCGTGGACACGTACAAGGCGATCCCAACCGAGCGGGCGAAAAGCTACAACCCGGAACAGAAAGCCAAGTTCTTCACGGAGTGGGCCAAAGCGGTTGCCACTGGCGACAAGGCGAAGGGGCCGTATGTGCTCATCTGCCAGAAGCCGGGGTACACGCAGGTGATCGCGGATGCCGAAAGCCGGAACCGGGGCTTCGATCGCTCCAACGAGCAGGCTCTAGCCAAGATCTTCGACAACGCGATGAAGCGCGCGGCCCAATCGCCAGTTGCGGAGCAGCAACAGATCCGCGATCAGGCTCTGCTGGAGGCCACCGATTACGTGATCAACGATCTCAGCGGAACGAAGGTAGCGAGCACGGGTTCGGAAACGGCAAAAGGCAACGCTGGTACGAGCAGCATCGGCGGTTGGATCTGCATGGGGCTCTGCTTGTTGCTGGGCATCTGGCTCATGGTCGGGTTATTCCGGGCCCTCTCGGGCGGCGGGGGTGGCGGCAGCATGGGTGGCCCCGGCGGTGGTGGCTTCATGAGCAGCCTTTTCGGTGGCCTGTTCGGAGCGATGGCCGGGATGTGGCTCTACAACAGCTTCTTTAGCGGTGGGGGGATGTTCGGCGGTTCGGATGCCTTAGCCAGCGACGGAGCGGGAGGTGCCGACACCGGCGCCGGCGACTACGGCAACGACACCGGAGCCGGCACGGGTGGCGACTACGGCGGTGGTGGTGATGTCGGTGGCGACTATGGTGGTGGCGACTGGGGCGGTGGCGGCGACTTCTGATTCTTCCGATCCAGTCCCAGACCATTTCACGAGCCTAACTGGAACGCCAGTTGGGCTCGTAGCATTGTCACTGAGCTTTTGCCTTCACCCATCAGCCACGTCGGGCCGGCCGCTTCCCCGTGGTACTGAAGACATCCGCGATGCGGCCACCCTCTTCCAGCGCGACATGGTAGCGAGTCTCACCTTCCAGATTGTGCACCGTGAAGTGGTACGACTTGCTCACCTTGTACAAATACGGTCGCTTCTCGGGCGGCACCGGGGTCCGCAACTGACCCCACGAACCATCGCCGAGGTACGTCACGCCGTACTTATCTTTCAGGCCATCCTTGAGGGCATGCGTCCGCTTGAAAGTGTGATCGTGGTGTTCGAGAACCGCATCGACTCCGTAATTCTCGAACAGTGGGCACCAGAACTTGCGGTTCTCTTCGCCAGTACCGAATTTCCCCAGGATGCCGTTAGGATTGCGATAGGACGGATACGCCGGAACGTGATTGGCCACGAACAAGTGGGGCCGGTCGGCGCGGTCCTTCAGTGTGGTTTGCAGCCAGTCGGTCTGAGCACCACTAATTGGCGAAACGTGTCCGGTATCCAGCAACACCAGGCTGAGGTAATCACCAAAGTCCAGGGTGGTGTAGGTGTTCTCAGAATAGAGGCCGCCAAAGAG
>JBGTAO010000377.1:0-6023 GCA_041749835.1 Gemmata sp.
GCACCGGCGAGAGCGCAATTAGGGGTAACACATCACGCGGTTGCGACAGCAAACCAATCACCCACACTACCAGTAAGCCGGCGATCACTCCGGGGAGTCGCAGCGCAATGAGATTATGCCCGAACAGATCGGTTGAAAGGCGAATCATGTACGCCACCATCGGCGGATGGTCGTAGTAGCTCAATTGTAAATCACGCGACCAACACCAGTAATACAGTTCATCATCGAATGGTGGCACGGTGGCTGCTAGCGCCACAAGAACAGGCACCATGGCGAGCAGGAAATACCCAAACCGATTCGCGTTCACGCTTTGGCTCCCCTCCCTGGGAGTGATTTTGAGTGATATACACCACTTGGCAGGCGCGCCGCGAGACCAGTTCGCAACCTACAATAGGCTTCGAGAACTGTTTACTTTCTGCGACTGGTTCCGAGAATCCAAAATGCTCAACGAATTTTTAGGTGAGCGCGTAGTGATCGATCTCGTGAGCCCCTACGTTTGCCTGGGAAAACTGATCCGATTTGATGATCACTTTCTCGAACTCAAGCACGCCGACTTTCACGATTTGCGTGATACCGAAACCACTCGCGAACTCTATGTTGCCGACTCGGTGGCAACAGGGATCAAGCGCAACCGCAAACGGTTGGTGATTCGTTTGAACGAAGTTGTCGCTGTCTCGCTGTTGACGGATGTGGTCGACGAATAGTGCTGTTCCGCTCGACTGCCCACGTCCGAAGAGAATGAGTTTCAGCGTCAGGTTGGGGGCATTGTGAGCTGTAAGAGCCAACCCCGCAGAACCTCGGTCAGTTGCTTCCGCTCCGGAGCACTCAAATCTGGCAATGATCCTTTTGCCTCAGCGAACCGAGTTACCGTTGCGGCGTCGATCACTTTCCGCCCTTTCAAAGTCAATTCGATTTTCACCATTCGGCGGTCGTCTCCGTCGGGTCGTCGTTGAATCAGGCCCGCCACTTCCAACGCATCGAGCCGCGCCGTCATCCCACCACTCGAGAGCACGACACTCTTGAGCAATTCTCGCGGTGGCAAACCTCCACGGGTACTGTGACGCCGAAGTGTCGCAAGAATATCAAACTGGCCGAGTGTGAGCCCATGTGCTTCCAGAGCTTCACCCACGCTCTGTTCGAGATAGCGTGCCAGCACAATCACACGACCAACCAGCTCCAGTGGGCTCGAATCTAGATCGGGTCGGGCTACCTGCCAGTCCGCGAGGAGTTTGTCGACAAGATCGAGAGTTTTGTTCGTATTCATATCTGAAAGTTTAAGGCAAAGTATCTTGTTGTCAAGATTCTCGATGTTGAGTAAAACGATTGTAGCATTGATTCGCCTCGCACTTCGCCTCTAGGGGAAACCATGAAAGAGATTCGTATCGGCGACACCGTGGAACAGTGTGTGGAACGCGCGGACTATCCGCCTGATCGTGTGCGCCAGATTCTCAAGGACGAATGTGTGGCGGTTCTGGGTTATGGAGTCCAGGGGCGGGGTCAGTCGCTGAATATGCGCGACAACGGCCTCAAGGTGATTGTTGGCCAACGCAAGGGTGGCAAGGCGTACGAGCTGTGCCTGGAAGATGGCTGGAAGCCCGGGGAAACACTCTTTGACCCAGAGGAGGCTGCCTCGAAGGGAACGGTGATCCAGTACTTGCTTTCGGATGCCGGACAAAAGGAAATGTGGCCCAAGATCAAAGTCCAACTGACCAAGGGCAAAGCTCTTTACTTCTCGCACGGGTTCGCGATTGTCTTCAGCGATCAAACCGGCGTGGTGCCAGCCAACGATATCGATGTGATCTTGGTGGCACCGAAAGGATCGGGCACCACGGTTCGCCGTCTGTTCCTCGAAGGCCGCGGTATCAACAGTTCATTCGCGATTCATCAAGATGCCACAGGGCGAGCACGCGAACGGTGTCTGGCCCTCGGGATTGCCATTGGCTCGGGATATCTTTTTGAAACCACGTTCAAGAAAGAAGTGATCTCGGACCTTACCGGTGAACGGGGTGTCCTGATGGGTGCGATCTACGGGTTATGGCTTGCACAGTACGAGGTACTTCGGGCCAACGGGCACAGCCCCAGCGAGGCCTTCAACGAAACCGTAGAGGAGGCCACACAGAGCCTGTACCCACTGATTGCCGAAAAGGGCATGGATTGGATGTACGCGAATTGCTCCACCACAGCCCAGCGAGGCGCGCTCGATTGGTTTGGCCCGTTCCGGGATGCCAGCAAACCGGTTTTCGAGAAGCTGTATCAATCAGTGGCATCGGGCGAAGAAGCCCGCCGGACGTTAGAAGCCAATAGCCGTCCGGACTACCGGCAACAACTCGAGAAAGAGTTGAAGGAGATTGCCGAAAGTGAAATGTGGTTAGCCGGTGCGCAGGTGCGGGCGCTGCGGCCTGAGCGACAGGGTAGCTAAGCAGTGGTCGAGTGGCGAGTGACACCGGGCTGTCAATTACAGTGACAGCCCGGTGTCACTGTAATTGACAGCCCGCTGCGATGCCCAGATGGCCCAAAGCCTGACATTTCCAGTAGTCTCTTGGTATCAATGACACCACAAAGCCACTGACAAATATCTTAACGACTGAGTTTACTGAAATAGTATACATTTCGCCGTTCTGGTTATTTCGGAATTTTTTTCAACCAGATCGGGCTACCATCTCGGCTGTAACTGCTTGCCGGGGCATGGGGTCGAGAAACCGCGTCCGACGTTCCGACCGCCAGGCGAGTTTTCAGCCTCGACCAGCATCTTGACACCCGGGAAAGCCCCTCTCTATGATGCCATCGCTGATCTGGGCCAACTGTCACTGAATCCACTTTCTTGTGGCAGCCTCGCGTCATTCAAGCCTTGGGCGATTCGATTTCGGTACCGATGTTTGATCTGTGTCATCATCGTGCGGATCTTCGCAAGATTGTCAAATTTTTTTGGTTCCCGCTTGCTCTGGAGCGTGCAGATGCCCTCCCCCGCTCCCATTATCGAGTTTCAAACACAGTGGTTACCCCACGTCACGAACTCGGGGTTGATGCGTCTGGCGGAGTTACTGAGTAAGGCAAGTCCGCTGCTTGTGCATGGCACCTTTTCCCGCGCACTGCCGATGGGTTGTCTGGCCTCCCATATAGCCTGGCACCATCCCAAAACCTGCAAGCTCGATTCTGAGGCTGGCGTGATCTGGCTGAGCAAGGTTGCCGGATTGAACCCCGCGACCTCCACCCTGATTCTGGAATGGGATGAATCGGGGCTCGCGAACTATGGGCTCCGGATGCAGCTTCTTCTGGCCTGTGAAACTGAGATCGATCGCCGTCATGCACTGGTGCCTGTCGATGACCCTGTTACCAGCTCATGACCAGAGTCATGAGCTGGCATCGCGCACGGAGCAGTCGTAAAGATGTTGCCAAGAGTTCTCGAAACCGAAGTCATGGCAACCGAGGCTGAGGCTCACGATTACGATGCGATGGATCATGTCGCAGTGAATCACGCTTTTGCGGCCAACTTTCTCTTGCTTTGGTTGGGCACAAACCCCGTCCTGGATGTCTGCACGGGGACTGCGCTAATCCCGGTTGAACTCTGCCGGCTCAACTCTGGCATACAGATCACTGGGATTGATCTCTCACGCACGATGCTGGAAGTAGCACATCGGAACGTGCAGCGTGCTCAAGTTGTCGATCGGATCGAATTACGGTGTGGTGATGCGAAATCGCTGCCATTTCCAGATCAGACATTCGGTGCCGTGGTTTGTAATGGCACGCTGCACCACTTTGCGAATCCCTTGGATTGCTTGCGAGAACTGGTGCGTGTTTGCCAAGTGAGCGGGCAGTTGTTTGTTCGGGATCTTCTGCGACCTGTGAACGAGGCTCAACTGGATTGGCTTGTGACCACGCATGCACCGGGTGCAAATGCCCACCAGAAGGCCATGCTGAGCGACTCACTTCGCGCCTCGTTGACCTTGGATGAGATTCGGGAAACCGTCCGAGATCTCGGTTACTCTCCGGAATCCGTACAACAAACTTCCGACAGGCACTGGACCTGGTCCGATCAACGGAGCTGAGGCAACGGTCTTCAAGCATCCGAGCCCACCATCATTTCCGCAGGACTCACCGCACCTATGAACTGGTTTCGCTGGCTGGGCCGCTGTGCTCGCTTTGCAGTGCAAACAGTACCAGCGATCGGCCAAGCGGTCTTCCATCCAAACTGGTGGCTGCTACCGCTCCACCGAATTCTCGTTGGCGCTCTTCCCCTGGGGGTCGTAACAGGGTTGGCCCTGGGTATCGTGATCTGGTTGCATACACGAGATGTTCTCGCTCGCACGATCGCCGGTGCCACAGATCTGCTCCCCAGTTTCTTGTCCGCAGCCGTACTGGTTGAGCTGGCCCCGCTGGCGGCCGGGTTGATTTTGGCCGCGCGAACCGGTGCCGCGCTTGGAGCAGAACTGGCGGCAATGAAGGTGGGTGAGCAAGTCGATGCGCTGGCACTGCTTGGTGTTTCACCGATGAAACGGTTGATCGGCCCGCGTGTGCTCAGTTGTATTATTGCCGGGCCAGTGTTGCATGTGTTGATTGCTGCCACCGCCATTCTAGGTGGTTTTCTGGCCGAAGTTGCGACCGGCGACACCACAATGCTGAAGTACCAATCAGCAGTGCTCCGAGAACTCATCCTTTCGGATGTGATCCCGGCGGCACTGAAGACGATTGTGTTCGGATTCGTGGTGGGTGTGATTGGTTGCTACACGGGGCTAAATGCGAGCGAGGGTTCGGAAGGCGTCGGCCAAGCTGCCACCGATAGCGTGGTGTTGTGCTCATTATGCGTACTGATGGCCGATGTGATGTTGGTAACAGCCATCAAGGCCATTCAGCGTATCGTGTGACAATTACCCGCGCGGCAATTCCCATCCTTTCCGGCTCTCTCGGCCCAAGAGCGCATCCGCCTTGCGGTTACCGGTGGTTCCTTTTGCAGTGTCCCAGTTAATGGCGTCACCCAGTCGATAGGCAACATTGCCGAGGAGAACAGTCTCGGTGAGCAACCCAGAGTATGCAAAGTTGCATGTGGTTGGACGCTGGCTGCGGATCGCCTCACACCACTCCAGATGGTGCCCAACCGACCCCGCGATGGTCTTGGGTGGTGGTTGGAAATTGCGACCCAACTCACCCAGTACCTTGTAGCGGTTGTAGTCGGCCACCAGGCGACCCTTGGTTCCCACGAACAACACACCCGAGCTGAACCCGTCGTACTTCTCCGTGCCGTTCAGGTCGGGGCCACTCACACCGTGGTACCAAGTGAGCGGTAGTGCACGGCGTGTTGTGGTCGTCGGAAATGTGTAATCGACTTTCAAGAGATCCGGTGTGGTGTTATCGCCGTCATACGTCTTTTTCCCCGTTGCTACGATTCGAGTCGGTGCGGTGAGCCCCAAAGCCCAGAAGGGCAGATCGATGTAATGACAGCCGAGATCGGCCAGTGTTCCGCCGCCGAACTCCCACCACCAACGCCAGTGGAAGTGTGGCCAATCGTACTTGGCTGCCGTTGCGTTCATTGCCGCTTGGAAGAATTCCGTGGGGCACGGGCCTAACCAAAGGTCTCGATCGAGGCTCGTGGTTGGTAATTTGGCGAGTCGTTTGCCACCAACGGGTTTACTGCTGTTCCAAACGTGAACGTGCTCAATCTCGCCGAGCAAGCCCGACTGCACGATTTCCACCACGCGCCGGTAGTTATCACCCGCATGAATCTGAGTCCCCATCTGGGTGACGACCTTCTTGCTGATGGCGAGTTCACGGAGAACGCGCGTCTCGTTCACTGAATGCGCCAGTGGCTTTTCACAGTAGACGTGCTTACCCAGGCTCATGGCCAGAGCTGCTGCAAGAGCATGGGAATGGTCGGGTGTACTCACAACGACTGCATCGAACTCCTTCGAGTGCCGATCGAACAGTTTGCGGTAATCGGTGGAGAACTTGGCCCGGGGATATTGCTTACGAGCCTGGGCCGAAAGCCCCTCATCCACATCACACAGCGCAACAATGTTTTCGTTGGCCAC
>JBGTAO010000378.1:0-2597 GCA_041749835.1 Gemmata sp.
GTGCTTCGTGGGGCCGCCCGGCCATCTGGCAAATCAATTCCTGCAACCAGGGGGCCAGGTTTTGATCGTCCCGCATTCTCTTCGCAGCCGGAAACTCGGTTGCTAACTCCACCTCCAATACCGCGAGCTGATCACCAAGCAGAACGGCACAAACACCCCGTTCGGTCACGGCCAATAACACGACACCGAGTTCACAACTGGCTGTCGCATAGCGGATGTTCGCATGATGGCCGCCACGCTGGTATTGCCCAGGTGTCATGCCCAACTGGTCGCCAGCTTTTTCGTAAAGGCGACTACTCGATCCGTAGCCCGCGCCCACCATGGCCCGGGTGATCGAGCCTCGTCCCTGGAGGCCGTGCTTCAAGCGTTCCAGCCGGCACGCATCGGCAAACTGCCGTGGGCTCACGCCGACCACACGCTTGAACTGACGCTGCAAATGCCCTGGGCTCATCCCCGAGCGTTGTGCCAGTGATTGGAGAGAAGGTATGGGTTCGCCACATTGCTCGCGGATCCAAGAACAGAGATCCCGCACTAATTGGAGCGTTTCTGGACCTGGTGACATTACTAAGACCCCACTCACGATCGGCCGGTTTCCTGGTCGCATCGCCAGACCGATACCGTAAGGCCCCGACACGTCCGAACAGTACGTAATCCCAGGATACCGACCACAGCGAACAGCTCTATCCGGTTCTTGCGCATCGGCCAAGAAAATGCGAGCGACGCGGGGGGCTGTCTGTCCAGCACGCCCGCGTCGCTCGTTTCAGGAGCTTCGAAACCGCGAATGATCACTCCCGCGGCTCTGGTTCTTTCTTTGGCTCCGTATTACCCATTCCCATCGGATCAGCATTCTCCCGGCCCGTGACGCGGTCGATATCAGGCAGGGGGCAAATGCGAACCGGCCGGTTGTACTTCGCCGACTTGTCCCGCAGGCAAACGATGAGGCCATTATCGGCTGCGAGGAAGATGCGATCGGATGCCGTATTGACCACGTGTACATTGAACTCGCTGAGGTTGATCCCTGAAAGCGGGGCCGAGAACCCTCGGGCAGGATCGGTCGGACGCTTGGCATCGTAGACCAAGAAGCGGCCCTGGCGATCACGCACATAGAGGAACTCGTGGTTCGCCGCGATTACGCGATCCGCGCTTTCATCCGAGCGCCACACGACGTCGCCGGTCTTTCGATTCAGACAGACCACACCCGAGTTGTCGCCCTGTGCATAAACAAACTTTTCGGTGACAAAAGGCGTGCGATTGCCGATTCCACCAATCGCTGTGCGCCACAGAATGTTCGCTCCACCGGAGAGGTTCCCACCGGTCCCTTCCACAGCCAGAACGTAGCCCGAACTGAGGGGAATGTAGGAGTACATCCCGGCACGACCGGGGTATGCCGCGACCGGATCGGCCAGTTTCTCGAGCAGTTCTTGCTTCTTGTCTTGCTTGTTCAGGGCCACGATTTGCCGGGAGTCGGTCACCGCCCACACGCGATTCGGTGTGAGGAACAAGGGGAAGACGATCCGGCTGGTAAGACCGAACTCCCACCGCAGTTGCGGGGCCACGTTCCGGGGTCGCAAGTCGCTCAACGTCATCGAATTCGCCAACGAGCCGCTCATGGCCGCGAGCGACGGCGTTTGCTGGAGGTCCATTTGGTAGCTGTTCCGCAACCGGTAGGGACGCCGAAGCGAAGGAACTGTAGCCAGCGAAGGGGTTTCAACGCCACTATCCATCGTATATGGCGGGCTGATTCGCCCCAGCATAGCCAGTGACGGCGTACCGCTCGAAGTAAGCGAACCCGAAGGTGCTTCAAGGCTCTGCGATCGGTTGCGTGCATCAAAGATATCGGGCAAATTACTGCGGTACATTCGCGACGGTGCATAGCGTTGCACGAGTTCGCTGGCCGGGTGCGGCTCCGGTTTATCGTTCCGCCGATTGGGATCTTCGAATTCGATTGCCGGCTTCTGCACACCCCGGATATTGATGGGTCGTGGCGGATTGTAGACAGCAATTCGGTGGTTGCCGGTATTGCCGCGGCGCAGGCCGAGCACACAGTAGATCCCCGTTTCATCGGCAACGGGAGCAACGGTCGCAGGGCTACCCATGTCGTAGACGAACTCGACAACGCCGGTGTAGCGGTGGAACGCATGGAGTTTCGTCACATGAACGACATAGACATACTCCGAGTTGGTCGCGACAGGATACGTGTTGGCGAAGTCGCCGTTACCTAACTGAACGTACCACTGGAGTTGGCCCGTGTTCGCATCGCCCGCAATGAGCAATCCCGTACGAGTCTGAATGAAGAGTTGGTCGTCGATGGGCTGAACCTGCGTGATCGTGTCGCGACGGCCCTCGACCGGGATGTACGCCGTCCACTCAATTTCCAGGTTCAATCGCTCCAGTGCAGCTTTATCGGGCGGGGTTGCACGCGAGTAGACATTGTTCACCTGGGCGGGTGCGGGAATGGAACCCAGCAAGAAAACCGATAAGACGGCGGCCAAGCGCTGCCACATGGTGTAACTCCAAGACGCACGTTCAGCGAGGCGAAAGGTAGTAGGATTATAACACTGCAACCTGTGCAATGTGAGCCGGGATTCCTCAAGTTG
>JBGTAO010000379.1:0-19098 GCA_041749835.1 Gemmata sp.
CTGAAGCGAACGATTCAGAAAGAAATCGAAACGCCGCTTGCACGCAAGATGCTTCGAGGTGAGGTGCAAGATGGTTGCACGGTAGCTGTCGCTTACGACGTACCGACGGAAGCGTTGACGTTCCATGTGCAGGGCGGGGAAGCCCAGACGTAAGGGCGTTACAGTTCGTGACTGCCAGCAGAACGCCTCGGGGCCAAGGGGGCAATCATTCCGATTGCCCCCTTGGCCCCGAGGCGTTCTTCTTGGAATGCGGACTATCAGATCGCTACATGCCTGCCGGCACTTCGACGATGTCCTTCTTCGTGCTGTTGATGAATTCCATCACAGCTTTGATATCGGCTTCGGTCACCTTGTTCTTCAGGAGCACACCCGCGACCACTTCAGCCAGGGCGTTGAACTCGGCTTCGGTAATCTTCATTCCCGCGTGAACCACTTTCATCGTCAGGCCCGTGTACTTCAAAGGGCCGCCCGTCTTCTCGCTGATCATTTCCACCAGCATCTGCTTGAAGTGGGCCATCCCCTTGGCGTCGAGCTTGATCTTACCGTTCCGCAGCAGGTTGACTTTCGGATCTTCGATGGCGATCACCAGGATGTCGTTGACGAGTTTCTTCACCCCAGCCTCACCGCCCAGACGATCCCAAAGCGTGTCCTTTCCCTCGGCCTTGGGTTGCGGGGCGATCTCATTTTGAATGGCATCCAGAGCTTCCCGAAGTACGAACGCTCCCTCGGGAGGCTTCATCTGCCGGGCTTTGGTCAGCTTTTCTTGAACCGTGAGTACCAGTTTTGGCCGATGATCCAAAACCGGTTGTAAGGCCATTAATACGCCCTGGTACAACCCGTAGCACTCTTCGGGTTTGCCCTTGTTGAACAAGGCGGTCCCGAGCACGGCCGTATCATACACGGTCTTCACAATCCGCTTGTCCAAGTCGACTCGCTCCAGGGGTGGTTCTTCCGCCTGGGCCAGGGTAAACCCGAGGGACAGCGACAGAACTAGTGCGCCCAACATCCGCGCTCGCATGATCGAGACCTCCGGCGAGAGAATGTGCTTTTCAGACAACGAGCACAGTCTACCCGATACTTCTGTTTCCGTGGCGATTGTGCTGATGAGTTTAATCTGAGCCTGTCGCAGGAGATTCGGATTTCCCGCGAATCCCGCACAGATCTGGTGAATCCAACGTAGTAAGGGAAACTTCACACTCCAAACCAGAGTGTTCCGATGCATTATTACAAGCAAGTCGACGATCAACGTGCCCCATCGGCCGGGCACAAGTGGCTCTACCCATTCCTCTTGTTGCTCGGTGTCGGGCTGGGTGGGTTGGGCTTCTGGTTCGGCGATCAATACTGGCACCGTTTCCGGTCGTCGCCTGAGGGCCTCACGGACCCAACAGTGACGCTTCGAACACCGACTACCGCCCAACCTCTTGATGGGGAAGAGCACGAGGCGGTCGGCCTTTTCAAGAAGGTCAAACCGAGTGTCGTGAACGTCGATATCGTCTTACTGAAGCGCGGCGGTTGGGATGCCAGCACGGCGGAACCAACCAAAACCAAAGGCGGTTCTGGCTTTATCTGGGACAACAAAGGCCGCATCGTGACCAATTACCACGTGATCGAGGATCTGACACGGTCGGCGCAATTGGTGGCGCGAGTTGTGCTTGCGGATCGCAGCGTCCATGAAGCCGTCTTGATCGGTGTCGCGCCGCAGTACGACCTGGCCGTGCTGCAATTTGCAAGCCACGATCAACCGGCCGATACGAAGATTCAGCCGATCGATCTGGGTACGTCTCACGACTTGGAAGTCGGCCAAAAGGCGTACGCGATTGGCAATCCGTTCGGCCTCAGCCTCACCATGACCAAGGGTATTATCTCGGCACGCGATCGCGTGATTGAGTCGCCTGCTGGTACCCCGATCCCGGGCGCAATCCAGATTGACGCCGCGATCAACCCCGGCAACTCCGGCGGGCCACTACTGGATAAAGCAGGCCGTTTGATCGGAGTGAATACTTCCATCACCAGCCCGACTCCGAACGGCGGCAACGTGGGTATCGGCTTCGCTGTACCAGCCGACACGGTGAATGAAGTAGTCACGCAACTCATTCAAACGGGTCGAGTGCTCCAGCCCGATCTGGGCATCAAACTTTATGATCAGCGTAAGCTGCGCCAGGCACGCTTTGACCATGGTGTGATGATTCAAGCCGTCAATCCCACCGGTCCCGCTGCCAAAGCCGGACTGCTCGGGATTCGGCCCAATCCGCGCACGGGTCGGCTCGAAGCGGGCGATCTCATCGTGGCCATCAATGGGGAGACGGTCGATACGATCGACGATTACCACCAGACGCTCTGGAAGCTCAAGCCGGGCGACACGGTGCCTGTGAAGTTCACCCGTGGAGACCAGGAAGAAGAGGTGACCGTCACGGTGGGCGGTCGCTAGAGTGGGCAGTCTGGGAAGGTTTGGCTTGGCCCCGTGGTGTGAACGCGGGGTGTCTTCGTATGACGGCAGAAACTGCACAATTCGCCCAGTTGTTAGGACATGACAATTTGCCAGTCAAAGCTTGTGAATTCTTGTGGTCTGGTTGCCGATCATTTTGCGGTCACTATACTTCGAACGCTGCCGGATGGTCGGCAGAACCTCTCCCCGTTCGCAACACCACGCGGGCGGGACGACTTGGAAGGGCTGAGTCATGGTCAGCAGTGTAGTCCGCACCGATGTCGACTTCATCGAGGAACTCCAGCTCAGACGCTGGGCTCGGGAGAATTATGTTCCTCAGGATGAGCGCGATGCCGAGTGGCATCCGATTATCCTGGAGGAGATGCACCGTCGGGACGGAGAAGTGAGCGAGGCGGTGTTGGTCGGCTGACTGCAACCGCCGTTGCGCTGCTGAATTGCACGATCACGGGCGTGTCCTGGTCTCCTAACCGGAGCGGGCACGCCTTCGGTGTTTCTGGCCGCACAATTCTGGCGTGGTTTGCTATCGTCTTGCGGCGAAGAACGACGATGGATGTTCGTTGAGCTTGTTCATGGCACGGAGGCCATCATGGGGTTCTTCTCGGGTCGAGTCAGTTTCTTGCGCTTTCAGGTGAACGGGCCTGCGCCGCGTTTGTTCGACTTGGAGCATCTCGATCGGCTAACCGATCGGCAGGCGGGCCGGCAGCGAATCGCCTCTGCCGATGGAATCGAGACCGGCTGGACGGCTGGCGATCACATTCTGGATACCGACTTTCAACTTGCCAAGAACATCATCAACGACACGTTGACGTTCGATCTGCGCGTGGATGTCGATAAGCTCCCCGCGGACCTGATGCGGGCTTACTATTCCGTTGAGCTGAAAGCCTTGACCGAGAAGAACCCCAGCGGGTTCCCGAGTGCGAAGCAGAAGCGTGAGGCCAAGGAGAGCGCGCGCGAACGACTAGAGCAAGAAGCCCAGGATGGCCGCTACCGCAAGCGCAAGTGCTACCCCGTGCTTTGGGATCGCTTGTCGAATGAAGTGCTCTTTGGTGCCACTTCCATCACGCAGGTTGATCGCCTGTGCAATCTGTTCGACCAGACGTTCGGCCTGCAACTGGAATGCATTACCTCGGGTCGTCGGGCCTATCAACTGGCCGAACTGAATAGCCGGACCCGCATGGTGGACGACTCGGCACCGAGCTTGTTCGTTCCTGGTGTCACCCCGGCCGATGTCGCCTGGATCGCCGATGAAAGCAGCCGCGATTTTATCGGCAACGAGTTTTTGCTCTGGCTCTGGTACCAAACCGATGTCGCGTCGGACACGATTCGTCTGGCGGATGGGTCTGACGTCACGCTCATGCTGGCGCGAACGCTGACACTGGAATGCCCTCGTGGACAGACCGGCTACGAAACCATTTCTAGCGAAGGGCCATCCCGGCTCCCGGAGTCTCGGCGAGCCATTCAAAGTGGCAAGCTCCCGCGGAAAGTCGGGCTCACACTGGTTCGGCACAGTGCTCAGTATGAACTGACACTGCATGCGGAGACGCTGGCCGTGGCGAGTGGCAAACTGCCGGCTCCTGACGAAAGCATCTCGCAACCGCGGGCAAAGTTGGAAGAGCGCGCGACCCAGATTCGCAGCCTCGTTGAGACGCTGGACCTGCTTTACGATGCGTTTGGGCAAAAGCGATTCGGTAAGGATTGGGAAACGGAGTTGGTGGGCATTCAAAAGTGGTTGAAGCGCGAGGATCGCCGAGCTGCGTGATCGTTGCTCGCGTGGGCTGGCTGTAGGTTTGTGCCTGACACAGTCTGCTTCTACACGCCTTCGCGCGGCCGGGCCACTCGACTCGGTCGCGTTCACATCCATCGGATACACTCTTCCGGAATTGCTGCACAGAACCTGTAACGGTTCTGCCTGTTCTGCAACACACTCGACCACTTCGAGCTGCGATTCTGTTTGGTTGCTCACAAGTCCGGGGCGTACTATTGAGTGTGTCTGCTACCATGCGCCAGCACTCCACGGAACCACCCAGTGAGATGCTTCCGGATGAAGGGTTTTCACCTCTCGATTGTGACTGCTGCACTGCTACTGACTCCCGTGGTTGCACACGCCCAACTGCCTGCACACATCGAGCAATTCGAGAAGCGGGTTCGCCCACTGCTGAATGAGCACTGTTTGAAATGCCACGGTGCCAGTGAAGCCGATGGCGGTCGGAAAACTCCAGCCGGTGGATTAGTGCTCATCGACCGCGACTCGCTCTTGCGTGGTGGCGACACCGGCCCGGCCATCGTACCAGGCCAACCCGGCAAGAGTCTCTTGATCCAGGCTCTTACGCACCAGCACGATGTTCGAATGCCACCCCGGGGAAAGCTCTCGCAACGCGACATCAAGGAACTGACATCGTGGGTCAAGAACGGTGCGGTGTGGCCTGATCAGGGGGACATCGCTCTTCAGCCGGGAGGAACATCGCAGCCAGGCCCGAATCCCGACCAGCGCCACTGGGCCTTTCAACAGATCCGAAAGGTCGCGTTACCGGACTTGCCACCGGGTACACCGCCGCTCTCCAACGAGATCGACCAATTCATTGTCGATAAGCTCCTGAAGCAGGGACTGTCACTTTCGCCCCGTGCCGAGCGTCGTGTGCTGATCCGACGAATCACGTTCAATCTCACGGGGTTACCGCCCACACCGGCCGAGGTAGAAGCATTTGTTGGGGACACATCACCCAACGCCTGGGAGAAAGTTGTCGATCGACTGCTCGATTCGCCGGCTTATGGTGAACGCTGGGCTCGGCACTGGCTTGATGTGGTGCGCTACGCCGACACTAACGGTTTGGACGAAAACACGGCATTCGCCAATGCCTGGCGCTACCGCGATTACGTCATCCGGTCGTTCAATCGGGACAAGCCATACAACCGCTTCATCAAAGAGCAATTGGCCGGCGACCTGTTGCCCCATGGCCACAATACTGGGCTCATCGCCACGGGAATGTTGGTCCTCGGGCCGAAGCTGTTGGCGGAGCCCGATAAAGACAAGATGGTGATGGATATCGTGGATGAGCAGATCGATGTCGTCTCCAAGACGTTCCTCGGTTTGACCATCAGTTGTGCCCGCTGCCACGATCACAAATTCGATCCGATCACCACACGCGATTACTATGCGCTGGCCGGGATCTTCAAAAGCACGAGCACCATGGCCACGCTGAACACGGTGGCGAAAGTGCTGGAGCGGCCGCTGACTCTGACGGACACGCCCGAGGTCGCAGCATACCGAGCCGAGATTGCACAGCTCCAGAAGGAAGTCCAGCAGATCGAAATCCGCTATAGTGCCACTCCCGAGAAGAATACCAACACGCGCCGAGAACTCCATCGCCAGGCCGAGGTCCGGCGGAGCGAAATCGCCCGGTTGCAACTTCAGATTTTCCCGCCGCGTGAGACGCCTGCCGTACGCGATGACGCTCGCCCTACCGATGTCCGCATCCACATTCGCGGGAATCACCTGACACTCGGTAAATCGGTTCCACGTGGAGTGCCCCAATTCCTCGCCGGACAACGTTCCTTAACCGTACCGACTACCAACAGTGGCCGCCGCGAGTTGGCCGAGTGGATTGCATCTGCCGAGAATCCGCTGACCGCGCGCGTGATGGTGAACCGCGTCTGGCAACACCACTTTGGCGAAGGCATCGTTCGCACTCCCGATAACTTCGGACGGCTTGGCGATGAGCCCACGCACCCCGAGTTGCTCGATTGGCTTGCGAAGCGCTTCATCAATGATGGCTGGAGCCTCAAGAAGTTGCACAAGTTCATCCTGCTCTCTGACACTTATCAGCAATCCAGTCGCATAAGTCGTGCTGGGACTGTTCCGGCAGAGTTCGCGTTCCTGGGCATTCCCATGCCAGCATTAACCGTGCATGATCTGGCCGATGTCGATCCCGAAAACCGCTTGATGGGGCGATTCCCCCGGCAGCGACTGGAAGCGGAGGCGATCCGTGACTCAATACTTGCCGTGGCCGGGAGCCTCGAGCGAACGATGAAAGGGTCGCTGTATTCGGGGGCGAACCTCGAATACGTCGTGCCGGTGAAGTACAACACGAACCGGCGGAGCATCTATTTGCCCGTCGTCCGGAACAACGTCTACGATCTCTTTCAAGCGTTCGATTTCGTCGAGCCTCACGTGGTCACGGGCAAACGCGCGACCACGGTTGTTCCCTCTCAAGCGCTGTTCATGATGAACAATCCGTTCGTCCAAGCGCAGGCGAAAGCGTTTGCGGAGCTACTACTGCAGCACGAAGGCTCGACCGAGGAGCGGATTGCTCTCGCCTATCAGCGGGCGCTCTCGCGTCTACCGTTGAATAGCGAAGTGCAACGAACTGTGCAGTTCTTGGAGCGATTGGATCGGGCGTTGGCAAATTCTGAACCGGGGAGCAAGGCGAGAACGATTCGAGTTTGGCAAAGTTGGTGTCAGGTGCTCATGAGTAGCAGTGAGTTCCTCACGATCGACTAAAGACGCAACGATCGCTGCACAAGTTCGCGTTCCTGCCTTCGAGATGACTCATCATGCCGAGTTTTTGCAACAACCGGATCTGGGCTCCCACACGCCGCGACCTGTTGCGGGTATCGGCCAATGGTTTCGGTCTGCTCGCACTAGCGGACCTGATTTCACCGGCCCGCAGCGCACAAGCCGAGACAGCACACAACCCATTGTTGCCGCGCTCACCGCATTACGCAGCGAAGGCCAAGCGTGTGATCTTCCTGTTCATGCATGGCGGCCCTTCGCAGGTAGACACCTTCGACCCGAAGCCGCGATTGAAGAAGCATCACGGCCAACCCTACCCCGGAGAAAAGCCCCGTGTGCAGTTTGCCCGAACGGGGAATCTGCTGCAATCGCCCTGGGCATTCCGGCCAGGTGGGCGCAGCGGGATTCAAGTTTCGGATCTGTTCCCCCAGGTGCGCCGGCTGGCGGATGAGTTGTGTGTGATCCGTTCGATCCACGCCGATAATGCCGCGCATGGTGGGGCGCTGTTGCAACTGCACACCGGCTCCGACACCTTCGTGCGGCCCAGCATCGGGAGTTGGTTGACATATGGCCTGGGAAGCGAGAACCAGAACTTGCCGGGCTTTGTGACGGTGTGCCCACCATTGGGTCACGGTGGCGTCCAGAACTGGTCGAGTGCTTTCTTACCTGCCGCCTACACCGGAACGCCTGTGGGCCATGCGGGTGTGCCAGCCCGAAAGGCGACGATTCGGGACACCCAGGCAGCGGCCCCGGCCGATGTGCAACGGCTCCAGCTCGACTTGCTCAAAGAGATGAACCAGACGCACCTGGCCGAGCGCGGAGCCGATGCACAACTGGAGGGGCGAATCAACGCCTTCGAGCTGGCATTCCGGATGCAGTCCGAAGCGCCACAAGTTTTGGACCTTTCACGAGAATGCCAGAAGACCCGCGACCGTTATGGCATTGGCGATCAGCTCCCGACCGACCACTTTGGCCGGCAGTGCCTGACGGCTCGACGACTCGCCGAAGCCGGGGTTCGTTTCATCCAGTGCTCGCACTCCTACAAATGGGATCAACACGGGAACCTCAAGAACGACCACGCCAAAAATGCTCAGGAAGTGGATCAGCCGATCGCTGCGCTGCTCACGGACCTACGGCAACGCGGCTTGCTCGAAGACACCCTCGTGTGGTGGGGAGGCGAGTTTGGCCGAACACCGACGGCGCAAGGTGGTGATGGCCGGGACCACAATCCGCATGCCTTCACGATGTGGCTGGCAGGGGGTGGTGTGAAAGGAGGATTCGTGCACGGAGCCAGCGACGACTTTGGATACTATGCAATCGAGAACCGCGTTCACATGCACGATCTGCATGCCACGATCTTACACCTGATGGGGCTTGATCATACCAAGTTGACCTATCGGCACGCTGGCCGCGACTTCCGCCTCACCGATGTTCATGGGAACGTCGTTCACGATATCATCGCTTGAAGAGCGCCCTGAACTCGGGGTGCGTGGGCTCCTGATGGAATCGGGCGGGTGGCGTGCGGCTTCACGGGTAGAGTACACTCACATCGTTCACGTTATCCTCGGCGATCCGGCGCGAGATCTTGCCCGCCTTCAACAACTGTCGCACCGATTCATCGAAGCTCAGCATACCTTCTTCGCGGCCGGTGAGCAAGTAGTTGTCGATACTCTCGATCTTGTTGGTGCGAATGGCACTGGCAATGGGGTGCGTGTTCCAGAGAACCTCTAGCGCCAGGTGCCGCTTGGTACCCTTTTCCGTGCCCGACAGCAAGCGTTGGCTGATGACCGCACGCAGGCTCATGGCCAGTTGTGCCCGAACCGCGGGTTGGGCATCCTGCGGAAAGAGATCAGCGTAGCGACTGATCGCCCCTTTGGCGTCGCGTGTGTGCAGTGTGGTGAACACCAGGTGACCGGTTTCCGCAGCGCTGAGTGCCATTTGCGCGGTGTCGGTATCGCGGATTTCGCCGACCAGAATCACATCGGGGTCCTGGCGCAAACCATACTTCAGGCCATCCGCAAAGGTATGAACATCCTGGCCGACTTCGCGCTGGGTGACGACCGAATTGACCGCACGCGGGAACTGGTATTCGACGGGTTCCTCGACCGTGATGATTCGGCAACCACCTTCCGAGTTGAGCATCTGGACGATCATCGCCAGCGTGGTCGTTTTCCCGGAGCCCGTAGAACCCGTGACGATCACGAGCCCATCACGGAGGCCAGTGAGTCGCGTGGCCAACGCAGCTGGAAAGCCAGCCCAACTCAGATCGGGAATCTCGTCGGGGATGTGCCGGAGGCAAGCGCCCAATGAGCGACCCGCGTGAAACAGCGAGGCCCGGAATCGTGCTGGTCGGTGATTCACCTGATACGCGAAGGAGAAATCGACGTTCTTCTCGCGGTGCAGATACTCCAAGACCGCTGGCACACAGATTGATTCCAGTACCGGCTGGAGTTCATCGGGGCTAAGGGGGGCTTCCGGTATCTCGGTCAGGTCGCCATTGAGTCGCAAGACCGGCGGGTAACCTGCCGCCACGTGCAGATCGGAAGCGCCCACCTGAACCATCCATTCCAGCCAGCGACCCATTCTCTCGGAAACAGGGGGCGGCTCGGGTGCGTGCTCTTGCATCGTGGTATTCCAGTTGCCACAAGGAATCCTCAGCCGCCTATTGCAACTGGCTGAGGATTTCGGGCAATGGTTTCAACATCAGTGATTGAACAAGAACCCGGGGCTGTTGATCAACGCCCAGACGAGATCTTGGGCACCCAGAATCCGCGCGTCCGCTGGGGGCGGGTTCGCGGTGTTGGCCAACAAGCGCTGATACTCTTTGTCCTGAGCCAGGTACATTTGGCGCAGCTGGGCTTTCTGCTCCGGGGTGTGATCCTGTTCGGGTGTTTCGACTAACGCGATCTGCTGGGGAGTGAGTGAACTCATCAGCTTGGGGTTCGGGTCGGTGGTAACAGCCAGGCGGAACTTGCCAATCGTGTGCTTCGGCGCGGCTGCATACGTCTGCTCCAGATCCACGGTAAATGCCACGCCGGCCGGCCCCGCAATCGGCTTGTCAAACTTGAATACTGCCGCGTGATCACGGCCAAATTGTGGTGCCAAGGCCCATCCGGTTCCGCGATTTCCATCGAGCGTGGCAGCAACACTGAAGCCGTCTTGCTGGAAGGTCTGGGCAATCGCCTTGGTCTTCACCAGTGTCACGGGAACGTCAGGTGTATCGAGCGGCTTGGCGCTCAGGTGAAGTTCCGTTACCACCACGTTGCCGTTCACGGCCCGTCCGGGGCCATTGGCAGGCAGGCTTGGATCAGCCAGGAGTTCCAGCCGAAGTGCCGTGATCGGTTTGTCGAGTTCGGCCAGGCCCATCACGGTATAGTGATCCACGGGGTCAAGTTTCCCGCTGGCAAGGATGGAGCCATCCTTCTGGAGCGTGAGGGTGGCACCCGGTTTGGAGTTGTTCTGGGGGCCATGCTTCGATTCAGCGCGATGGACGTCGAGGTTGGTCCACGCGGTCGGTTTTTGGTCGCGGAGCGAAGTTTCCCATGTGTGCTGCTTCTCAAGCAGCAGTTTCTCGTACGCTCCAAGTGCATCAGTCTTGACCTTGTGCTCGGCCAGCATGAGCGCATGATCGGCATCCGCCGCCCGAATCGCGGCAATCCCGGCTTGCTTCTCTTTGGAGCTTGGGAATCGATTGACGACCGAGAGGTAAATCTCTTCCACAACCTTGGCGTCGTTCTGTTCGGTCCGCACCAACTTGTTCAGCCGATTGTTCGGATCGCGGATCGCATCGCCGACAATAGGCCCGTTCACCATGGCAAGAATGGGTCCGAGGTTCAGACCACCGGTGCGTTCACATTCACACGCGCTTTCCCGGACTGGCTTGCCAAGGAGTTCAAGGAAGCCGCCGGGCAACTCCACGTTGCTATCCACGAGTTGGGCGGCGCGAGCTCCGGCCGGCAACCCCGGGAGGCGGCTCGTACTTCCCGTGGCGCGATGGATGGTATCGAACAAGACTTCGGCGGGTAGTCGGCGGGCGATCGCATGGGAGTAGTTGATCTCGTCGTCTCGGTTCCACTTGTTGGTGGTGAGCGAAAGCTGGTACGTGCGACTTTTGCAGATGGTGCGGATCATGGCCCGAGTATCGAAACCACTGGCGATGAATTCATCTGTCAGTTTGTCGAGCAAGGCCGGGTTCGTGGGGGGGTTGCTCGCGCGGATATCGTCGAGTGGTTCAATCAGCCCCATACCTAAGAGATAACCCCACAAGCGGTTCACATAACTGCGTGCAAAATAGGGGTTGCTTGGCGAGGTGATCCAGTGGGCGACCTGGGTCCGGCGGGGCTCGGAGTCCGGTACCTGGGCCTTGATTGTAAACGGGAACACGGGCTTGGCAGTAGCCCCGGTTCGTTCGTGTTTGATCTCGCCCGTTTTGGCATCCTTGACAATCTCGACCAACGGGGCTCCCTGCGGGTCCACTGCGGTAGCACCGAGGCGTTGCCCCTTGTACTTGGCATCTTCCTTCCGTTCCACCTGGGCAAAGTACGCGGCCAAGTTGAAGTATTGGTCCTGGGTCCATTTCTCGAATGGGTGATCATGGCACTTGTTGCAATTAAACCGCACGGCCAGGAACAACTGAGTCGTGTTCTCCATTGCCTCATCAGCGGCCCGCAAGATCTTGAAGTACGACGCGGGTGGATTCTCCAGATTCGAACCGTTGGCGGTCAGAATCTCGAAGGCAAACTTGTCGTAGGGCTTGTTGCTGGCCACGGCTTCGCGGATCCACTTTCGGAACGCCACTGCTCCCGCTTCACCCAGGAATTTGCGATTCACTTGAAGGAGATCAGCCCATTTGTTCGCCCAGTGCTCGACGAAGGAATCGTTGCCAACCAGCTTGTCGATCAGTTCATCGCGCTTGGTGCGGGAAGTGCGCGAGTCTTCCAGGAAACTCCGCACTTCCTCGACTGTGGGGGGTAAACCGGTCAGGTCGATGTACACCCGGCGAATGAACTCGGAGTCGTCCGCGATGGGGCTGGGTTGCACCCTCACCTTCTTGAGCTTCTGGTCGATCAATTCATCGATGTAATTGTGAACCGGGCGGTCTTCCCAGGCGAAGCCCGTGCGATCGCCCATCACCACCACAGTCGAGGCTGAATAGGCACCCTCGTAACGGGCGAGCAAGGTCGATTCGCCACGGCGTACCGCTGTAAGTAACCCGCTTTTGTCCACCGTTGCAACTTCGGTGTTGGAACTATCGATGAAGGATTCAGCGGTCACATCGCGAACTCGACCATCGGTATAGGTGGCAAGTATTGCGAATTGTTGCTTCTCGCCGATGCGAGCGATGGTGGGGTCTTTGGGTGTGATCGCGATACTTTTTACTCGTACCGCGTTCAAATCGAGCTTCACGCCTTGGCTGATCCAACGCCGGATCAACTCATAGTTCGGATCACCGGGTGCCATCATCACACCACCCTGGTGCGGCACAGCTCCGGCAGGCTTCATGAGCATGAGGCTCTTTTCGGGAGCGGCCCGGTTAAAGCGACGTCCTTCCAGGTCGTCGGTCAGCGAACGGTGATCGAAGATGGAGTCGTAGCCGCGGAGCGAGAGCTTGAAGCCGACCTTTCCCTGTGCGGCCCCGTGGCACGTTCCCGCGTTACACCCCAGCTTGGAGAGCACGGGCTGCACGTCGGTCACGAAGCTCACGGGAACGTCGCTTGCCGTGACTCCTACGGTTTTGATCGGAACCGTAAGTGCCTGATCGCCGAGTGAAATAGCGATTGCTCCCGCCACATCGGAAGTCGCGCGGATCATCCCGGCCACCTGCGTGCAGCCCTTTGGGAGTTCGTATCGGGCCAGCCGGGTGACGTCTGTGGTGTCACCGTTATCAAGTGTCGCTGTCACCACGAGTTGGGCATAGCCGAAGGGACCGTTGAGTTCGACCACAGCGGGCCGAACGGCGAGGCTCTTCACCTTGGCATCTACTGGCAGTGCTTCTTGAGCAGAAGAAACATTCGAAAGCGGAATTATTAGTAGCAGTGTTGCAACCAACAGGCGGGAGAGTGACATATCGGTGTCTCAGTGGTGATCGGTGTGAGTGGAGAGAACCCAGGAGCGGTGAACGCGGGCTCACCGTGGCCTCAGGGAGCGCCCGTTTTGCCGGTCTTGGGGAGTACCGTGAAACTGTTGAGCAACTTACCCGTGCTGGGATCGTGGAGCCAGACGGTGCCATCGAAACCTGCGGATGCGAGTACTTTGCCATTGGGATGCCAGGCGGCGGCATAGACCGGGCCGGTGATTTGTTCGCAGACCACTTTCGCACCGCTGGTGGTGTTGTAAACCCAGAGCTCGCCCTTGCCATCGAGGCTGCTCGTGGCGGCGAACCGCGACCCATCGGGATTGAAGGCGAGTGTGGAGATCCGGCCGGGCATCGGTTCGAATTCTTTGATCTTGTTGGAGTCGTCGCCAATCTCGCGTTTGACTTCACGGTGCATTTTGTAGAGCCGTGGCCGTCCATCCGAACCGGCCGCCAGGATATCGTCGTAGAGATTCGGCTTCGCGCCTGGTGTATCGGCGGGGATCTTCTGGTAGCGCCGGGCTGCCACCTGCGGGAGTGGAATGGCAAAGAGGGTTGCAGTACGGTTGGTGTCCACGGGCCGGCGATCGATGGCCATCAATCCGCCCTTCAATCCGCCCGGGGTAATACTGGTCACGTTATCCACAAAGCGCTGGGTCGGCACTTCCGTGAGCTTCATACTCATATCCCGGCTGACCGAGGCGAGATGCAAGCCATCTTGAGAGAACACGGTACCGAGCACCCAATCGCTGTGCGTGCCCATCTGGAGAATCTGCTTGCCGGTTGTGGGATTAATGGCACGCACGGTGTTGTCGGCACAGCCAAATGCCACCGCGTTGCCATCGGGTGACCAACTGACACCGTAAAGTGTGTCGTAAGTGACGGGTGCGGAGTTGAGCAACCGTTCAGTCGCGGGGTTCCAAATCTGAACTTCGCCGAATCGGCCCGGCGCACCACCCACCGCCGCGAGCTTCTTGCCATCGGGTGAGTAGGCCAGAGACTGCACCCGCTCTGAGATCCCGATGAGCCGCGACTTGAGCGCGTACCGGCTCGTATCGTAAATCAGTACTTCATGGTAACCAGTGAGCGCCAACGACTCACCATTCGGAGAATACGCCAAAGCTGTGATGACAGGCGGAGCTAGATACTGGGGTGGATTCCGGGCATCAACTACTGCTGCTTGTGCGCTGGCGGGTGTATCATCCTGACCACCCTGGCGAATCCAGTCGGTAATGAGTTTGGCCTGTGCCGCCGTCAAGGGGTCGCGGTTCTTTGGCATTTCTGCCACGCCATTGTGAACAGCGATCTGCTCGACCAGGTAGCTTTCGGCAGGGTTGCCAGGAACTATGCCACGTTTCTCGCGCTCCCCAGCTTTGAGCAGTTCCGCGTATGTGGTCATCACAAACCCGCCCTGGGGCTTGGCTGGCTGATGACACCCGTTGCAGTGCTGCTGAAAGATGGGCCGAACTTCCTTGTAGTAACTGATCTTGGTCGGCTCTTCTGCGCTTGCTCCGTCAGAGAAGCCCAGCGCCAGACAGACGCTTAAAAGAGACACGCGATGCGGCATGGAGGCGAGCCCCGGTGAGGATGCGACGAGATCCCGAAATGCGGATCGATCGGCAGGTGTAATTAGTTTACCATCACCCGTCGGCACGCTTCAACCATTTTGCTCACAACTCTCGCTTCTGGGTGTGGCGAGGCGCGGAAGCTACTTCGGCTGCCGCCCATGGCCGTTCATGGATCGCGTTTCCGTGAGCACCAAGTCCATGAAGACATCGTGGCTGGCCACGGGGATCTCGTCGAAGATCTGGCAATCGAACGCCAAACCGACAAGTGGGGCATCGGCTCGGGCTCCGGCGAGCAACCGGTCGTAATAGCCTTTTCCTTGTCCCATCCGCCCGCCTTGCAAGTCGAACGCCGTTCCGGGGACCATCACCAAATCGAGTTCCGCGGGCTGCACTTGCTTGGACGCAACCTTTCGCAAGTCCGTTCGGGGTTCGAGAATCTTGTAGGCCCCTTCCACGAGTTCGCTCATCTCTTCGAGCAAGAAGAGTTCAAGTTGATTGGTCTCGACAACACACCACGGCACCACCACCCGCTTGCCATGTTGCAACGCGGTGGGGAGTGTATGCCGCGTCCGGACTTCGCTCCCGGCATCGACATACCACATCACGGTTTTCGCCGCAGCGTAGGCGGGTAAGCTCGTGAACCGATCGCAAATCACCTGGCTGACTTCGTCTTTGTTCTTCTGTGCGATCCGATTCTTGCGGGCTTGTTCGCGGATGGCCGCTTTCCGCGTTTGTGGGTCTGCATCACTCATCAGTTTTGTCCCCGAAGTGGTGTTCACACGGCTTAGACTTTCAAGCTACGGACATCGGGCGCAAGGAGGAAATTCGGTAGAATTCAACAACCTGAAGGATAGGAGTTAAAGACATGTCCGCTCGAATTCCCAAGCCCACGTGTTCGTTCATCACACTGGTATTACCAGGTCCGGACCGCAAGCGAACACCGACCCCGTACCATTAACGAACAATCTATCGCAACCCAGCACTCCAGGAACCTGTGTGTGTGGCGACCTGGGAAGTGTTAGGCGGGCGGGAACGCTATCAACTGGCACTGGAACGAACCATCGGCAACCAACTTTGCTGGCATTGTAGCTGTGCGGATGCAATCTATCGGGATAACCCGCGGCAACAACATCACTGCAAGCACGTTCAAGGATTGATGTACGTCTTTGAGACGCTTGGCACTCCCGTTGCCGATCCGGGGCCGGGTTCGGCTTGAGCGGTTCGTTTCAATTGGCAAAGCGTTCCTGGAGAGCAGTGACAGTCATTTCGCTTCCTTTGAGCGCTCGGCAGGCTTCCACAGCAACAAGTGCTGCAGAAAGTGTTGTGATGCACGTCACCCGATTGGCAACTCCAGCGGCGCGGATCTTTCCCTCATCCGATGAACTTCCCCGGCCGCTCGGTGTGTTGATGATCATGGCGACCTGACCATTCTTCATCAGGTCGAGCAGGTTCGGACGACCTTCCGCAATCTTTGGCACATCTTCGACGGCGATGCCCTGAGACTGCAAGTAGCGCGCGGTGCCGCGGGTTGCAATCAACTGGAACCCCATCTCGGCGAAGCTGCGGGCGACCGGTGTGATTGCTTCTTTATCACTATTGGCGACTGAAATGAAGATTGTCCCACTCAGTGGTAGCGGAGCGCTGGCGGCCAGTTGTGCCTTGGCAAATGCCATGGGCATACTGTCGTCGATGCCCATCACCTCCCCGGTGGATTTCATCTCCGGGCCCAGAATGATATCGACGCCGGGGAACTTGTTAAACGGGAACACGCTTTCCTTGATCGAGTAGTGGGTCGGAATCACTTCATCGCGCACGTTCAGTTCATCCAGGGTTTTCCCCACCATGACCAGAGCCGCCAGCCGTGCCAGTTGGACGCCGGTTGCCTTGGAGACGAACGGAATGGTTCGGCTCGCACGCGGGTTCGCCTCCAGAATGTAGACCTCGTACTGGTTCTCGGAGTTGATGGCGGGTACCGCAAATTGGATGTTCATCAGGCCGCGGACATTCAGTGCAGTAGCCAGTTTGCAGGTCTGATCCTTGATCTCGGCAATCACCTCGGCGGGAAGGGAATGCGGCGGAATGACACACGCGGAATCGCCGGAGTGGATGCCCGCTTCTTCGATGTGTTGCATCACACCGCCGATCACGGTGCGGGTGCCATCGCTCAGGCAATCGACATCGACTTCGGTGGCCCGTTCCAGGAACTGATCGATGAGCACCGGTTTCTCGCGCGAAATCTCGGGCTCCACTCGCAGCATGTACGCGGTAAGTTCTTCCTCGGTGTAAACGATCTTCATATCGCGGCCACCCAGGACAAAGCTGGGTCGCACCAGCACTGGGTAACCAATCCGCCGTGCCACGCGGATAGCCTGAGCCGAATCGACGGCAGTACCGTTCGCGGGTTGTCGCAGCCCCAAATCGGTGATGAGCTTGGCGAAGCGCTCACGGTTCTCGGCGATGTCGATGGAATCGACACTGGTGCCGATAATGGGGACTCCGGCCATTTCCAGCGGCTTGGCAAGGTTCAGTGGCGTTTGGCCCCCGAACTGCACAATTACACCTTCGGGCTTCATGCGATCGTAGATGTTCAGGACATCTTCCACCGTGAGGGGCTCGAAGAAGAGATGATCCGAGGTGTCGTAGTCCGTGCTCACAGTTTCCGGGTTCGAGTTCACCATGATCACTTCATAACCGGCAGCACGCAGGGCGAACGCGGCCTGAACACAGCAATAGTCGAACTCGATGCCCTGGCCGATGCGGTTCGGGCCACCGCCGAGCACCATGATCCGCGGTTTTTCCGTAGCTGGACGCAGTTCGTCTTCGAACGAGGCTTCGCCGTTGGCACCGATGGCAACGGGTGCTTCGTATGTGGAGTAGTAGTAGGGCGTATAGGCTTCGAATTCCGCCGCACACGTATCGACGGACTTGAAGATGGCTTCCACGCCCATTCGTTTGCGGGCGCTGCGCACTTCCGAAGGGTTACATTTCCAAAGTGTGGCCAGTTGTGGGTCCGAGAAGCCGTTCTGTTTGGCCTCCAACATCATCGCGGGTGTCACATACTCCAGTGAACCGAGTTCGCGCAGTTTCTCTTCCAGTTGCACCAGGTCCCAGATTGCCTGCAGGAACCAGCGATCAATCTTGGTTCGGCTGTAGATGTCGTCGATCGACATGCCTTCGAGGACCGCATAGCGGATGTACCAGATGCGTTCGGAATTGGGGCTGGCCAGTTTGTGGGTGATCTCTGCATGTGTCGGTTGCTGTGCGGTTCCCCAGCGATCTTTGCGGTCGGCTCCGATACCAAAGCGGTTGACTTCCAGTCCACGCAGCGCTTTCTGCAAGGACTCTTTGAAGGTGCGGCCAATCGCCATCGTCTCCCCTACCGACTTCATCTGGGTCGTCAACGTCGTATTGGCATCAGGGAACTTCTCGAAGGCAAAGCGTGGCACCTTGGTCACAACGTAATCGATGGTCGGTTCAAAGCAGGCCGGGGTTTCTCGAGTGATGTCGTTCTTGAGTTCATCGAGGGTGTAGCCGACTGCAAGCTTTGCGGCAATCTTGGCAATGGGGAACCCCGTTGCCTTCGACGCCAAGGCGGAGGAGCGGCTCACACGCGGGTTCATCTCAATGGCGATCATGCGGCCATCGACGGGGTTGATGGCAAACTGAATGTTCGAGCCGCCAGTTTCGACACCAATTTCGCGGATGATGTCTTTCGCGGCATCCCGCATCCGCTGGTATTCTTTGTCGCTGAGTGTTTGGGTCGGGGCGACCGTGATGCTATCGCCCGTATGCACGCCCATGGGGTCCAGGTTCTCGATTGAACAAATGATGATGACGTTGTCCGCTTTGTCGCGTACCACCTCCAACTCGTATTCCTTCCATCCAATTACCGATTCTTCGACTAGGACTTCGCCTACCGGGCTCAGTTGCAAGCCAGTTGTGATGAGTTGCGTGTACTCTTCGCGGTTGTAAGCGATGCCGCCGCCACTGCCACCCATCGTGAAGCTGGGCCGGAGCACGCAGGGCAACCCCACCGCGTCCACAGCTTCGATTGCTTCTGCCAAAGAGCGTACAACAACCGATTTGGGAACATCGATGCCGATCTTGACCATGGCGTCTTTGAACTTCTGCCGATCCTCCGCTTTATCGATCACATCGGCTCGCGCGGCAATCATTTCGACGCCGTACTTCTCGAGTATGCCATGCTTGAATAAGTCCATCGCCGTATTCAGCCCCGTTTGCCCACCAAGTGTAGGCAGCAACGCATCCGGGCGTTCCTTGGCAATAATCTTCTCGACGATCTGCCAGGTGATCGGCTCGATGTAGGTCCGATCCGCGGTTTCCGGATCGGTCATAATGGTGGCGGGGTTCGAGTTCACCAGAACCACCGAGTAGCCTTCTTCCCGCAGTGCCTTGCAGGCCTGCGTTCCGGAGTAGTCGAATTCACAGGCTTGTCCGATGACAATCGGCCCGGAACCAATCAGCAGAATCTTGTGGATGT
>JBGTAO010000380.1:0-9599 GCA_041749835.1 Gemmata sp.
CAGCACCCCGTCGCTCGCGGGCAGCGACTTGATCGACAGCCGGTCGAGGCCGCCGGCGATCCGCTTGCGGAGTTCCTTCTGCAACGCGTACATGCCGTTGGTCGGGCCGTCGCGGCCGGGGGCGTTCACCGGGCCGATCAACTCGACCGGCATCTTGCCGTCGCGGTGTGAGACGTGCGGGGCGGCGGTGAACCGCTTGACCACCGGCAGCTAGTGATCCGCAGGTAGCTAGCCCTGTTTGCGCCGCCTCATTTGTGGGAACGGCAAATCCGACCCGTCCCACAGATTCCGCAGCAAGTCCGGGTCACACTTCAACTCGCCGAGCCGGTCGATGATCTCGTCATCCAAGTCGGTCATCTCATCGGGCACGTAGTTCGCCAGTTGCCCGTACTTGAGCCACGACCACACCGCCTCGACCGGGTTCAACTTCGGCGCGTACGCCGGCAACCGCTCCAGCCACAGCCGCTTGTTCCGGCTCAGGAACGCCCGGATCAGCGGCCCCTTGTGATTCCCGCCCCCGTCCCACAGGACGATCACTTTCCCCCGCAGATGCTTGAGCAGGTCGCGAAGGAATTTGACCACCGCCTCGGCGGTGAAGAACCCGTCCGGCAGCGTGGAGAAGTACAGCCCCGGGCGGCGAGCCCGCGGGGACACGCTGACCGCACCGATGACGCTGACCTTCTTGCGGTGGCCACCGTCGCCGCCGATCACCGGCGTCTTGCCCCGCAGCGACCACGACCGGCGGACCAGCGGGTTCAAGAACAGTCCCGTCTCGTCGATCAGGACGAGGTGGGCGTTCTGCCGCCGGACCTTTTTTTGATCCGGGGCCAATCCTTCTCGAGCCACTCGGCGATCGCCTCCGGCTTTCGTTGCTTGGCCCGGCGGGCCGGCTTCTGCGGCGTGTGGTTCCGCTTGGTCAGCCACTCCCGCAGGTAGTTCGGGTGGAACGCGACGCCCAGTTTGGTGCGGATCAACTCGGTCACCCGCTTGGCCGTCCACAGGTCAGTCCCGAACCCGTGCTGCGTTGGCGACTCGGCGAGCCACCCGAGAACCTGTTTCTCCTGGTCGGCCGTCAAGAACGGGGTGCGGCCGGGGTGCGGTTTGGCCGCAAGCGTCTTCTGCCCACCTGCGGCATGGGCACGCACCCACTCCCCAACGGTCTCGAGATGGACGCCCAGGAAGGCGGCGACCTCCGCACGGCTCCAGCCCTCGCTCACCCGCTGAACGGCGAGACGACGACGGGCTTCCAACTCGGCTGCTGTCCCTTTGCTCCTCATGACGAACAGGCTATGACGAATCGGAGAACTGGACAGGTATTGCTACCTGCGGATCAGTAGCCACCGCTGGACCACCGCGCGGTGGCCAAGGCCACCGCTAAATCACCTAATTCGCCGCTGGATCACCGCTAAATCGATACGGCGCATTCGAATCAGAAATCGCCGACCACTTCTCCGCCGTTCATCGTGCACAGCGCTGCCAGCGTCGTCAGCGGGATCGACTCGCGTAGGAACTGCACATGGCCATCCGCAAACACGAAGTTTGCGCCACCCGAGTGGAAGCTGTACGGTTCGTTGTCATTCTTCTTGTTCATGGGCGCAGCGCACAACAGCCCGCAACCCTCGGCCGAACCGTCGGTAGCGGCTCCGTCGAGGCTGAAGGGCCCTTCGCTATCGGCCCAGCCAATGCCTTGATCGTTCGCCAGGCCCGATTGCGGCGAGCGGTTCCGGTACACCAGCGGGCGCGCTCCGCACTCGATGACCATAATGGTCGACGATGTGCCATCGCCAATGCTCGTCATCTTGGTGCGCGAATTGCGCGACATCACCGAGAAGCGATTCGCCGAATTGTAAAAGCTGGAACCCACGTGGGGATTGATCGAGATTGGTTGCACGCCCATGATCGCTTCGTAATCGGTGGGTGCGATCGGGTTGCTAGAGGTCATCGCGGGGCGGGGCGGCTTGGCGATTGCGGTCAGCACGTCTTGTCGTTGCGGCACCGAGGGGCACTGGTACGTCTTCACCGGCACCGCGGCGGCGACCACGTTCGTCCCTTCCCACCAGTTCAGATTGAAGTCGTAGAGCTTCTGCAAGTTTTCCTGCTCGATGTACGGCAGTGTGAGCGGTCGCCAGCCCACGTACTTCCCTGCGGGGTTGCCGGGTCCGGCCATCGTCCAGCCCGATGCCGGGAACACACCAACCGCATCGTGGAAGTTATGCAGCGCCAACCCGAGTTGCTTCAGGTTGTTCTGGCACTGCGCGCGTGCGGCGGCATCGCGAACCTTTTGCACGGCTGGCAGAAGCAACCCGATCAGAATGGCAATGATTGCGATGACAACGAGAAGCTCGATCAACGTGAACGCACTTCGGTTCCGCATCGTGGTACTCGTGATAAGCCGCGAGAAAATGTCGAAGAGGTGAACTCACGCTAATCCAGCACAAACTGGCAGGCTACTAAAATTCGTCGTGCCCTCACACTTTCCTCATCTTACGAAGCGGTCGATATGGGTTGCGCCGTCCCGAAGCTCGAAGCGGTAGCCATCCGGGAACGCTTCTGCGAATTCTTCCTGGTGACTGACCAGCAGGATGCACTGCAGTTGCCCGCGTAGGTTCTGCAGTTCCTGGATCATGACCTGTCGGCCCGCGCGATCGAGGCAGCCAAAGCCTTCGTCGATGATCACGCTCTCGATTGGCCGGTGTTGCTTGCTGGCATACTGCCCGATGCCCAGAGCGAGCGCCACCGCAACCCGGAACCGCTGGCTGCCACTGAGGAACGCCACGTTGATGGCCGAGCCGCCCGTCACGCGGTTGGCGCATTCCAGTTCCAACGCTTTCTCGGAGCTCCCGTCGTCGCTGCCGACCAGCTTCAGAAACAGTTGCCCACCACTCAGGCGATCGAGAACCGCATTGGCATACTCGACGATCTGCCGTTCGGCTGTGCGCACCAGGAATCGCTGCAACCGTTCACGCCCGAGTAACTCGGCCAGCAGCTTAAAACGGTTGTGCTCGGAGTCGACCGCTTTGTACTGGACTCCAAGATCTCCCCGGCTGGTACGGAGTTGATCGAGATCCCGTTTTTGCCCCTGGGCTTCGACCAACTGCGCGTTCTTACTGTCGAGTTCGCTGCGAGCCGCGGCAATCTCGGCTTTTACCTCGGCGGGTTCACGGTGTGTTTCGAGCGGGAACGCTTCGACTTCCTGCTGAACGATCGTGATCTCGGCGCGGAGCGATTCGAGCCCGGTCCGGGCTGCCTGAAGCTGGGTGTATTTCTTCTCGGTCTCGTTATTGGTGAGTGTGCCGAACTCGTCTTGCCACTTGGCGCGGTCCGTGAGCCCGGCCGTTTCGACAGACCGCTCCCACGCGGCTGGCAATGCTTTCTTGGCGCGGTCAATCGCTTCCTGGCTCTGTTTGCGGCTTTGTTCTTCCTGCACCAGCTTGCCATTCAGTTCGGTCAGTTCGATGTCCCGCCCCGAGAGTTGCTTCTGCTTGTGGTCGATCTCTTTTTCCGCGGTTGTGATGGCTTGCTTCGTGCCGGCAATGGATCTCGTAAGACTCGCTTCCTCGCTCTGCTTGGTCGCGTGCTCGTGGCGCAACGATTCCGGATTGCTCACCGCGAGGCCGAGCCGGGTGTTCCCCAGCCGCTCCGTGGCCGATTGCAGATTGGCCTGCAGCTTCTGAAAGGTCTTCGCCACGTCCTGTGCCTGGCGCAGTTTCCCCCGCACCGTGTCGAGCCCGTGGGCCTGCTGGGACAGTTCATTCAGGTGATTACGGTCCGGGTAGGTCACGGTGGCCCAGTCGGTGGGTTCGCTCACACCGACTTTCTGTTTGAACTCGTCGGGAAGGCCGAAATAGGTTTGCCGGCACGAGGCGATCAAACGCGTGATCTCTTGCTTGGCAAGGTTGGCCGCAGCACTCGCGTCCTTGTAACGATCGCGTAGGCCTTCCAACTCGTGTCGCTCGCGGGTTTCCTGCTGCGTCAATTCCTCTTCGCGCTTCTTCGCCGTGGTAGCTGTGATTAGCAGTGTGGCGAGCTTGCGCTCGGCTTCATCGGCTTCCTGGTTCCGCTTTGCTTTCTCGGTATCGAAGTGCGCGGGAGTGAGAGGTTGACCGCACGCGCGACATGACTTCTCGCCCAGGAGTTGGGTGAATTCGTTCGCAAGTTCACGTGCTTGCTGAGCAAGAGCGCGAGCCGAGGCAACGGCCTGGTCGGCCCGGGAGCGTTGGTCGCGAGCCTCCTTCGCTTGCTTCTCGGTTTGGGTGAAGGCGGCCTTCGCGCGGAGTCCTTCGTCCTTGAGCCGCGTTTCGGTCGACTGTGCATCTTGCTGGCTCGCGTGCGCCTGGATCAACTCCGAACGCTCGCGGTGTAATCGCTCCAGTGGGGCCAGTTGCTGGGCCAGCAGTGTAAGCCGTTCCTGTTCGCGTTCCAGCGTTCGCACGGCATTCTCGGGATCGGCCGGGAGCCGCTTCAATTCCGCCTGGCAGTTCGCAATCTCGCGCTCTGCCTCCTCCACTTGCTTGACCTTCTCCAACATCGCCGCCAACTCGCGCAATCGCGTGTTGAGCTTCCCCTGCTCGACCTCATCCTTCTGAAGCGTCTTCTTGAGATTGTCGAGCTTCCCACGAGACTGTTGGAGTTGATGCGTGATCTCCTGGTGATCGTTGAAACTTGCCAATCGTTTTTTGGTGAGATCATCGGTCTTGCGCTCCGATTCTGCGATCCGGCCGCGCTCGCTCACGATGATGGTCACCGCCGGGAGAACATCGCGCAGCTCGCGCAGCCGGGCAGAATCCTTCTCGATGGCGAGGGCGTGCCCCAGGACACTTTGCGCGCCAGTCAGTTTCTGGTTGGCAGCGACCAACTTCCGCCTCGCTTCGGACCAACGAATCGCTTGCTGCTCGAGTGACACCAGATCGTCAATGCGTTGGCTGGCGTGATTGCGTGATTGCTTTCCTTGCTCGATGCGTTCGCTCGCCGCCGTGAGTTCCTCGTCCGTTACCTCGCGGATGCCGGCGAGCTGGTTCGCAATCCCTTCGAGCCGCCCTTTGAGCGCGCGGCGCTTTTCGTCGGCCTTGGCGTGCAACTTCTGGTAGCGTTCCAGGTCGACGATGCGAGCCAAGACCTGAGCCCGCCCCGTGGGGGTACTATCAAGGAGCTTCTCCGACTTTCCTTGTAAGAGCAGTACCGACGAGGTGAACGTTTCGTAATCGAGGCCGATCGTGTTCTTGACCCAGGCATCGAACTTGGCTTTGTAATTGGTGTCCGCGATCGCTTCCCAGTCGTCGTCCGGCAGCTTCTTGAGAACCTGTTGCGTGCTGGCCACGCCACTTTTGCGAGTTCGCACGGTGCGCTTGATGCGGTAAAGCTGGTGCTCGACGGTGAAATCGAACTCCACATCGAGCGTGTTCGATTCCTTGTTGATCAACTCGGCGGCGCTCTGGCTCCCCCCGCGGTGATGGCCGAACAGCGAGTAGGTCACGGCGTCGAAGATGCTCGATTTGCCGCTGCCATTGGTGCCCGAGAGCATCCAGAGTGGTGCGTCGGTAAAGCGGATTTCTTGTTCATCCTTGTAGGACAGGAATCCCGATAGCTTGATGCGCTGGGGAATCATGGCACTCTCGTAGGCTGGCAGCGAGGGAACCGCTGCGGGGCGGTTCAGTTCCCGCGGTTCGTATCGGTTTCGAGTTCCTGGAGCACGTCTTCGGCCAGTTTCAGAATGGCGGCGCGTTCGGCGTCATCGTGCTGGATGAGTTCTTGCCCGAGATAGTCGCGCACGGTTTCCCCGAAGCTCTTGGCGACCGGGCATTCCGCACCCGAGAGGCTCGGGCCCAGCGCGCCAGTCTCTTGCCAGTCGCGGGCATACCAGCGCGGGAAGATGCGATCGAGTTCGCGCAACACCTCTTCCAACTGATCGACCCCGGCCGTGTAGCGAATGTTGAGCTTGACCAGATCGCTCTGCGCGTGGGCGTATTCCCGTTTAAGTCGCGGGAGATCTTCCGCGGGGTTCAGCACCACCACCTCGTAGATGGGCGTGGCCGGCATCGGCAATACCAGGGGGTCGCCACTACGACCATCTGGCCCGAGTTCGACGAGCACCACGCCTTTCTGATCGCCCTGTTCGCCCAGATCCATGCGCTCGATGCTACCCGAGTAGCGCACGTGCGGCTGACCGATGAATTGCGGCTTGTGAATGTGCCCCAGTGCGATGTAATCGAATTGCTGGGGTAGCTCCGCTCCTTCGACCACAATGTCTTCTTCGTTGGTGATTCGGAATAGGCTCGGCCCCACCTGGGAACCGTGCAGGTGCACATGCGCGCTGAGTATCGCCGGAGCCTGGAGATCGTAGCTGGGGTGCGCACGAATCTCACGGAGGGCGTCGGCCCAGGCCCGCACCAGATGCGCGTTCTTCTCTTCGGGGCTGCCATATTTCAGGCTCGCTGCGGACTTCAGAAAGCGGTTGGGTGTGGGAAAGGGCATGAGCACGAACTGCATGGGATAGCCACCGAGGCGATCTTCGAGACGGAGGAAGGTCGGTTCCGCCGCAAGATAAAGGCGGCCCGGGGGAACTTTTTCACCCGCGCGACCCACGGTGGGTGCAGCCAGCGACATCGCACTCACCAGCGTCTGGCAGAAGTTTTCGTTGTCGTGATTACCGGTCAGTGTGAGGATCGTACCACCGGATTCCAGGAACTCACGGAACACTTCCTGCCAGTGGCAAATCGTTTCCCGCAAGCCATCGGGGCGCGCCAGTTCGCTGAACAAGTCGCCGGCCACCAGCAGCACATCGACCGCTTCTTGCTTGCAATGCACCGCCACCCGCTCGACCGCCTTGCGGAGGTCGGTGGTACGGTCGATGCGGCCCAGTCGATCACCCAAATGCCAGTCGGCAGTGTGCAGAATCTTCATAACCCGGTATTGTGCCGGGCGCGGACCGGAAACGGAAGGTCGGTTGGGCGAGCAGAAACTATCGAAACGATCAAGATCGTTAGAACGCGGCACGGAGAGCCCGGCCGCCGGGTCGTGCGCCCCCATTGATTCCGATCACTTCTTGCGGCGGTAGTGGGCGGTCATGAAGTGGTGCCACGTCCCGTCTTCGGCCTGGAACTGCGAGGACAAAGTGCGGTAATCCGGCGAGTGAATCTCGACGGTATCTATGTACTTCGCCATCTTGCTGGGATCGGTGAAACTGGGGCCTTCCGCGTCGAGTGTCAGAACTTTCCCAGTTGCATCCAGCTCGCCTTCGTAGAGCCACAGGTACGTCATCATCGAGCCGATGAAGGTGCCGATGAACTTCTTCTTCGCCGGGTCGTAGCCCAGGGTCATGATGGTCGTCGCTGCTTCGTCGCCGGGCATAGTGCCGAGTCCTTCGCACAACACCCAGACCTTGAGCGAGCGAGCCACCTCGGAACCGGTGTGCTTTGTGGTCGGTTGATCCAGAGCGTAAACGGCGTCCATCTCCGTATCCCACTCACCGACGAGTTGCTCCAGCCATTGGTGCTCTTTGAGAACTTCGATCTGCATCACAACCTCCGGGTTTGGGGTAAGTGTGGAACTGTACCCCGCCCACCAGAGAATCGCGAGGTCAGCAGCCCATTTCCAAACCGACGGGCCAACGCCTTACCGCAAAAGCACAACGGCCGCGGCGACGACACCAGACTTGCAGCAACGAGTAGTAGTGCAAGACCCCAGGTTTGTACCCAAGGCTGCGGGTACAGGTAGACTCCGCAGTTCGGGCAGGGAGCCGCGTCGCCCACATCCATCGCCTCGGCCTTGCCAATGGCACACGGTACACCGATAGGAATGCGTGGGACCTTTCATCACCAATCTCGCCAGGTTGGATTACGATTGGGTTACCCAGACCGGCGATGGAGCAATGTCGTCGGTGGGGCGTTTCCCGGCATCGGCGCGGCCGCTGCCCGCAAGTCGGCTGATGCACTTCACGGTCATGTCGGCATCGCAGTTGATCTGGCAGCTCAGGCGAACGCCGCTCAACCCCTTGGCCGCGAGAACCTGCTTCTCGGCTTCGGTGATCTGCGCCGGCTCACCGGCCACGAACTCAACACGGCAGGTGGTGCAGCGTGCGTTGCCACCACAGGCGTGCAACTGATCGATCCCGGCTTCGTCGGTGAGTGCCAACACCAACCGCTTGCCCGCGGCCACTTCGAATTCGCCAACACCATCCACGATGAGCTTCGGCATGATTGCTCCTGCTGGGGTTCTATTTGAGTGCGGCATTCACCGCATCCGGATCGCGTAGCTTGGGATCGAATGGCACGAACGTGGCCAGTTTCCCCGGTTCGGGTCTCGTGAGCCGCCCCACGAACTTCGTAGCACCCGGTGAGGAAGCCCACGCTCCGGCGGGTGTCCACGCGACCCATTCGTTGTCCACTACATACAGATAGAGGACCGCTTCCGATTGGCCGCTGCGGAAGACCCGAATGAACGGATCGAGCCAGTAAGTGGTTGCGAAGAACTTGCCATCGGGCGTGGGGGCCAGCACCATGGTGGGGTGCGAATAGTTGCAAACCAGTTTGCCCGTCGCGGTGTCGTAGCCGGACATGCCCGAGCCGATGGAGAGCACCGCGTGGTCCGGGCCAGCCAACGTGCTCGTCAGGATGTTGTCGCTATCGAGTTCCGGTTCATAGCTTAGCTTCACAGCTTTGCCATTCTTCTTCACCGTCGCGCTGTAGCTGTCGCTGGCCAGTTGGACACCGTCCCATTCGAGGCGATTCCGCGTGAATGGCTTCGAATTGTCGATCGGACTGCCTTGGAGTTTTGCGAAGTCGAACGATTGTTCGAGCGGCTGTTGCTTCGAGAAGTCGTGTGGCCCCGATCCCCAGGCCAGCACCTTCCCATTCCAACCGAGGGCACTGATCGGTGGAGCCGCCACGGTCACACGGTGCGCCACCGCTCCGGTTGCCAGGTCGTACGCCACGATGCGCCCTGCTTGCGAGGCGAATGCCAGCTTCCCATCGGAGGAGAAGCCAACCCAGCGATCTCCCGGTTGCATCGTGATCTCGGCCAGTTGCTTGTTGGTGGTTTCGTCGCGGACTACGAAGCTACCGGGGCGAGGCGATGCCGTGAGCAGCCGGCCGGAAGAATCAAACGCGGCATCGTATGGGCTTCTCGGTTCCTCGCCGATCAGTTGCTTCGTCGTTCCATCGGCGGCCCGCACCTCGACCACACCACGGTGGAGCAGAAACGATTTTCCGTCGGGTGCCCACTGGATCTGGGCGAATCGGTTCGATTTGTCGGCGATTTCCGCAATCGGCTTACCCGACTCCACGTTCCAGGTGGAGATCGCTGAAACACGATCGCCAAAGGTGTTCATGCGGGGCAACGCCGCCGTCACTTGCTTGCCATCGGGCGTGAAGGCCATACCACTCACACGCAAGTCCGGGTCATGTTTGCATTCACGCAACCGCTTCCCACTCGCAACATCCCAGAGGTTGACCGAGGTACCCCTATAGCACGCCGTGGCGATGCGCTGGCCGTCGGGGCTGAAGGCAGGGTCTTTCAAAGTTATAGCGTTGTCCGGACGGATGAGTTACAACGGGTTATTGGGAGGAACCCCGATGACACCGTTGGATGGAACGCTCTACCAC
>JBGTAO010000381.1:0-17573 GCA_041749835.1 Gemmata sp.
GGGCCGTTCCGGACCGTCACACGCCAAGTGGTGGCTCGTTCGCTACTCGATGTGGATTTAGTGGTATACGAGCTCCAACTCGATACCCACTGGGAACCGCGGTACACCGTCTTCAGAATCGATTCGCATCCCAAGATTCACGAGGCACAAGACAACCAAGGTCGCAAGCTGACGGCGAAACCGGTGACGGCTCGTGTTCAACCGGACGGATATCACTCCGCGCTTCAGGTCACACTGGTAGGATTAAATCGCACCAGCACTGAGATCGCACTTCTCAAAGGCGAATTCCTTGTCACGGCAACGCCGAGCCTGTTGGGGTTTCGCTTCGAGGATCTCACGGCCAAGCTACCAGTCACCCAATCCAAAGAAGGCGTGACGGTCGTCTTGAAACGGATTGAAGACCTGGGAACGGTCTGGGAGGTGGAGCTCGAATTGAGTTACCCAGTGGGTCAACCCGTCTTCGAGAGCTTTGAAGAGACCCAGTGGTTGCGTGAGAATCGCGCCAGGCTCGTGGCTCCCGATGCCAGCAAGACATTCAGCCCTGATGGTTTTGATTATCGCATCAGTGACGATCCGAAATCGGGTCGCACCGTCACCGCCGTCTATGGGTTCAAGGGAATTCCGAACCCGCGTGCGAAGGGGTGGGCATTTAGTTATGAGACTCCGGCCCCACTTGTGGAGGTCACGGTGCCCTTCGAACTTCGCAGCATACCACTACCGTAATGGTTTGGTTTGTCAGGGATCAATCTGCAACGACGGGTCGGTTTGTTTCAACAGAGCCCGTTGTTTCGGATCGGCAAGTGCCTGTAAGAAGTGCACAATGTCCCAGATTTGGTCTGGCTGATCGGGTAGCTGCGGCACGTTCGCCAATCGATCGAAGTGGGCAGTCATCCCGGATGGGTAGACTCCGCCATAAATGCGTGAGTAGAGATCCTGACCCTTGCGACCGCCGCGGTAAACGCCCAGCAGCAGATTGCGGGGTTGCACGATGGTGCCCCAGCGATCCCATTTCAATTGTGGTTCCCGTCCAAAGTTCTGATGACATGAGCCACAGCCATATTCGGTGTAGCGCTTAGCGCCGCGTATAGCCGACGCGAGCCAGTCGGATTCCGTGGGAGTGTGTTCCGGTGGAATCGGGATCGCGCTCCGCGCTGCCACGCCCCAGTTATAAAGCACGTACACCAGGTTACGATTCATGAGCCAGCCCAAGGCCAGTCCCGATGTTCCATAATCTTCCGAGTTCTCATCGAGGATTTGGGCCAAAGTCACAAACTCCGTCTCACCGCGCACCGCCAGGTGAATGACATAGCTGGTCAGGTCGTTGAGTTCGGATTCGGTCAGTGTGGGAAACGCCGGCATCATCGAACCATCAATACCCTCACGAATGGCTCGCACGATGTCTTCGCGTCTTGGTTTGCCGCTGGCACCCAGCCCCTTCTTCTGCTGCCCTGGCTCGGGCATCGCCGAAATGAACTTGAAGATCCCCTGGCGGTAGTCGCGTGGCATTGCCGCAAGGTTGATGGCGTGGGCACCATCACCGGCACCGCTCACACCATGGCATTGCATACACCACCGCCGATAGAGCACAGAACCTCGTGCGAGGTGGGATTGGTCTAGCTGTAGCCCGCTCATCACACTGATCGCAACGTCCCAATCGGTTTTCCAGACTTTGCCATTAAAGCTCGCCAGTGCCGCAGCTGCAGCTCCGAGGTTTGCGAACACACCTTCTGATGGGCTCAAGCGGACGACTGCTGATGTAACGAACTGGTTCCAATCCGGTACGTCCACCCGGGGTTGTGCTGGTGTCCCAAAGTGTTGCAGAAGGAGCCGACCCAACTGCATCGCTTGTTGGGGCGACATCTCGACGGTCGGATCAAGTAGATTCTTGCGCATCTGCAACCGGAGATCCTCACCGATATCGCGATCGGGTGTCACGTTGACGTTCCGCGCACTTCGCAATGGTGGATAGCCCGGTGAGTTCCAGCGCTTGGGTGTCCCCTCAAGCCCGTTCTTGCTCGGCAACCGCTCAAGCACCAAGTAATCGGTGCGAATGGGATACTTCGCAGTCGAATCTGAGGAAGGTGGCGCGGGCTCGGCCGGGGGCAGATACGAACTACCACAGCCCGTCCCCGACAGGCAGAAGAACGGGCACAGTCGCAAGAAAACAGTTAGGTATCGCATGATGAGAGCGCTGATAATGCTAAAGGAGCTTCCGGCGAACGCACTGGCGCATCACGTTTTTCCGCAGGTGATTCTTGTGCTTCAGCCAGGATTGTCAAGAATAACAGGAGCCCGAGGTTGCCAAGAGTCCATTTCATGAACCGGCTTCCCGCATTCATTATAACCGTATTGGCCGCAATGGCTGGGTTTCCCAGTTGCACGTTGGGCCAATCTCCGGATCCCGCCAATCTCCGCGGTGAGTCCGGCCAGACTCGCAAGCGACTTTCCGAATCGGAGCAGAAGCTGTTGGCGGGCAACAGTGCTGATGCGACCGATGGCTTACAACGTATCCTGGATGAATCGGGCGATGATCTCATCAGCCTGGATGGTACCGGTTACCGACCAGCACGCTGGGTGGCACATCAAATCTTGTCCAAGCTGCCCGCAGCAGATCTCAAGAACTACCAGAACCGAATTGACGGACCCGCGGCGAAACTCCTCCAAGCCGGCAAACTACAGCGTGACCCCAGGCCACTTTGGAAACTCCTGGACCGATACTTCGTATCGCGACCGGCTTCGGAAGCAATACTCCTTTTGGGTGATCTGCAATTCGAGCAAGGCGACTTTCGCACTGCCGAGCGCCTCTGGCGACGCTTACTACCCGATGGCAGCGCGGACATTGTGTACCCAGGTTCAACGTCCGATCCGGCACAGGTGTGGGCTCGTGTTATTCTCGCAATGCACTACCAGGGAGACAGCGAGCGCGCTCAAGATCAGTTGATGGTGTTCAAGACGGCTTATCCCGATGCCCGCGGCGTACTGGCCGGGAAGGACGATGTGCTGGCTAAGACTCTCGGAACCGTATTGGATCGGGAACCGGCGACAGCAACAGTTGGGCCTACCAAAAGTTCTTGGTTAACCGCTGGTGGTACTCCGGATCGAGCTTCACGAGTCGAGGGACGATTACCGGCTTATTGGCCGGCCCGCCCGACCTGGAGCGTCGAACTCCCCTCAAACCCCGGCCGCTTTCGAAACGGCCCCTCTGAACCACCCGGACGCCAGCCGTTCGGCCATCCCATTGTGGTTGGCAACAAGGTATTCGTCACAGATGGTACGCGCCTCTATGCATTCGATCTGTTGGCAAAAGATTCGGTTCAAAAACCGACAACGCTGTTCCTCAATCCGCCAGCGCAATTCGATGCGGTCGCAGCTTCTCCTGATCTTTCGCCCACGCTCAGCGCAGAAGGGAAACGTCTTTATGTACGATTGGGCCTGGCAGTCATTCGAGCGCCTGACCCAACTCGGAGCAAGAAACCCGGAGACGACACCGCGATTGCATGCATCCATGTCGATACCAATGGAGATGGTTCCACACGACTCAAGGAACTTTGGCGCATCGCCCCACCACAAGACGATGCCAAAGCCGCAGTATACTGGGAAGGTTCACCGTTGGTGGTAAACCGGAAAATGTGGGGCGCATTTGCACGAATTGAAGGTGGCCGGGTAATCCATGGCATCGCGTGCTACGACCCCGCGGATGCGACCAGTGCACCGGACCGCCCTCGTTGGACCACAGAAGTATCCGATAGCCCATTATCTGTCTCCAGTGAAGGTCGAACACGACACGATTTGCTGACACTTGCTGGGCGATACGTGGTCCACAACACCAATAGCGGTACAGTCGTGGCACTCGACGCACAGACTGGAATGCCAGCCTGGGCATTTCGCTACAATAGCGCTCGTCGCAACCAATCCAGCACTGGCAACACTCCCGCTCCCGCGGTTGCCTCCGGTGGTAGAGTGTTCGTGGCTCCAACGGATGCGGATCATGTCTTTGCGCTCGACCAAGAAACTGGCCAACTCCTCTGGCAGAGCGGCGAGACACTGGGAGCCTCAATTGTCGGCGTGGCTCGGAACCGACTGATCATCTCGACCACGGGACCAGTCCGTGGCATTCGAGCGCTCGGAGTCCGAACGGGGTCACATCGGTCTCCCGAAGGTTGGGTGCAGCACGATGGTGAGGGATTGCTCGGTTACGGTACGGGATTTGTGAATGACCACGTCATTGTTTGGCCAACACGTGTCGGCTTGTTTTTCCTCCGTTCTGCCGATGGAACGCCCATGCGGCCACCGTTCACCAGTCCTATCGCCGGACGAATGGCGGGGTTCCTGGGGAATGTGATCTACTCCCATGGGGTGCTGATCGTTGTGGCACCCGCGCACATCTGGGGTTACGTATCGGAACAGTCACGCCACCGTGATGCACACTCAACTCGTCATGGTGAAATGGAGCGCTTCAATCGGTTGACGGTCGATGCGGAGTCTGCCCTCGAGCGGGGAGACCGAGCGGCAGCGGAACAGGCATTGCAGCAGGCTGCACGGTCCGGCAGCGGAGCAGCACAGCGTGCTTGGGCGACGGCGCGGTTACTCCAGTTGCACCCGCCAGTGAATGAGTTCTCGAAACTCAATGACACACTACGGGCACTTCTTACTCCAGAACTCCAGGACGAATGGCTGTATGGACCGGATGGGCTCCCGGTCACCTTACGCGCATTGCTCGACCGGTTACTCGGCTGCGACTCGATCACCAAAGCTCAGCCAACTTCCCGTGTGCCGAGTGACTACCAATCGGGTGGTTCACCAGCACTCAAGTCCAACGCGGCCGTTCAGCAATCGCTGACTCTCCCCATTGGATCATTTCCACTCGCCGCGATCCCCGGCATGCCAGCACCCCGACAGATCTTCGTTGCCACTCCGGAACGCCTGCTGGCGATACCCCTCTCGGGAGGCAGCGAAACGTGGCACCACCGGGTGGATCACCCCACGCATGCCGCTACGACGGCTGAAGGCTTTGTGGTTACGGGTTCTTCGAGCGTTGCGATGTATGGCGCGGGGCGATCACCCGAATGGGTCTTCCGTGTGCCCGTGGTGGCACGATTGCCGCAACACAATGGCGAGTGGTCGCTCCGAGACGATCGGGAGGTACCAGCTCCGAAGCTCTCCGCATTCCGGCTTACGGGTTCCTGGTTACTGGCCCGTCTGGGCGAGCAGCATCTTATCGCACTTGACCTTCGATCACGACGAGTTGCATGGGTTCTGGGCTCGGATGGTCAAGCGGGTTATCAGCCAGCGATGGCCCCGGGAGCGCCGCAGTTTGGAGCAGAATTCCATGCTGCGGGCAGATCACTGCTGGTGCAGCTAACGCACGGCCAACGCTGGTTGGTGGACGTTCCAACGGGCAAGATCACGGACGCACCCGGTTTGGAGTCAGATACTTCGAAAGTGTGGTGGGTTATCCCCCCTGCCGAAGTCGAACCAAATCGGCTTGCGGTCTCGGATGGTGCGGGCTTGGTGCGGATGCTCAACCTGGCAACCGGACGAGTGAAGTGGACCCACCAGGAACACCGAGTCTTCAACCTCACTGGCGAACCACCACAAGTTCGCGCCTGGGGTCCGGCGATCTTGGTGGCATTCCGTCGGAACCATGGTGTCGAACTCAGCCGGCTCGATATGTCGGATGGAACTTCGACCTGGCCGGGCGGTGCGGTGTTCCTCGATACCGATCGCATCTCACTGGCCCATGCTGACGCAGACGATTCTCACATCTATGTTGCCGTGGGGAATCGCCTGGTTGCCTATGATTTACGGGATGGTCATAAAGCCTGGGAGCAAGAACTGCAACACTCCCATGGCGCGGCTCACTGGGTCATTCGTGCAGGCCGTAAGAACGTCATGGCTTACCCGGAGGCTGCCATACCACGCGAACCACTGGAAGCGTTCTGGAACCGGGCACTCCGTGGTATTCAGCGCGACCCGAGTCTGGAACGGCTCCTCAGTCTGAGCGTGGGTGCGTATGATGCTTGGGTTAGGCGCAGTGTGCCGCTCAGTCTGTTCGATCCACAATCGGGGCAACCCGCAGGACAGTTCGAGATCCCTGCACGCGGGCCGACGCTGTCGGTGTGGTTTGAACGAGACACGACAGTGGTGGCAACCGGCGACCGGGTCGTGTGGCTCCGCTAAAGGCAAGTGCGAGCTAAAGCGTGTACTTTCAGACGATGCCGTCCGACTTCTTGACCTCTGACTACTGGTGCCGAAGTGGCTTTAAGTGGTGAAACAACCGGGCTCAGCGAAGATGAGGCGGAAGCAGCCGAGCAGCTCCGCCAGGCCAGCGAGCGATTACTCGCCGAATGCGGCAAAGTCATCGTGGGTCAACAGGATGTCATGGAGCAGTTGCTGATTGCACTGTTGGCGCAAGGGCATGCCTTGTTGGTTGGCGTGCCGGGACTGGCCAAGACGCTGATGATCCGCACGCTAGCCGACAGCATGAACCTGACGTTCAACCGCGTGCAGTTCACACCCGACTTGATGCCCTCGGACATCACCGGGACCGAGATGCTGCAGGAGGATCGAGCCACGGGGCAACGGCAGTTCCGGTTTCTGCATGGACCAATCTTTGCCAACGTGGTGCTTGCCGACGAAATCAACCGGACACCGCCGAAAACCCAGGCCGCACTCCTCGAAGCCATGCAGGAACGGCAGGTCACAGTCGCGGGTACACGCCACAAACTCCCCGATCCGTTCTTTGTGCTAGCTACGCAAAACCCCATCGAACAAGAAGGCACCTACCCTCTGCCGGAAGCGCAGCAAGACCGTTTCATGTTCACGGTGACCGTCGGCTACCCTTCCGAAGAGGACGAATTCCGTGTGATCGAATCGACGACATCGTCGGCTCGCCCGCGGGTGGATCGGGTCATCTCGGGTGACGAATTACAAGCGATGCAGATGCTCGTTCGCAAGGTACCCGCAGCCAGTTACATCATTCGGTACGCACTGAAGCTCGCCCGGATGACCCGCCCGAATGGGCAGATCGGCGAACCGGCTGACCCCAATGTCCCGGAGTTCATTCGCAAGTATGTCACCTGGGGTGCAGGCCCGCGTGCGGGGCAGAATCTGATCCTCGCTGCGAAAGCGCGAGCACTCTTACATGGCCGCCCCTACGTCGCAACCGAAGATGTGAAAGCGGTCGCCCTGCCCGTGCTTCGGCACCGCGTGATCACCAACTACTCGGCGAAGGCGGACAACGTGACTCCCGACGAATTAGTACGGCGCTTGCTCAGTGAAGTGCCCTCCCGAGAAAACTAGGTGAGGTTGCTCGGCTCGCTCGTGATGCTCTCCAACTCCTGCCTGCGAACGAGTTGACATGAACCTTATTGATCCGAAAGTGCTTGCCCGCATCGACCGCCTGGAGCTAGAAGCCCGGCAGGTGGTCGAGGGTTATCTTTCGGGGAGGCACCGCAGCCCCCGCCATGGGTTCGCTGTCGAGTTTGCTCAGCATCGCGAGTATGCACCCGGCGACGATATCAAGCATATCGACTGGAAAGTGTACGGTCGGACCGAGCGCTTCCATCTCAAACAATACGAGCAAGAGACCAATCTGGTTGCGTGGCTCCTCGTCGATGCCAGCGAATCTATGGGCTATGGCTCGGGAGCAAGAACCAAGTATGAGCTGGCCTGCACTGCTGCGATTGCGATGGCCTACCTCGTGTTGAACCAAACCGATAGCGTGGGTGTGGCCACACTGGCTGGGGAGCCTCGCGCATACCTGCGCCCGTCGGGGCAGCTCACACAACTCCGAGAAGCCTGTCGCGTTCTTGCGGAGGGGCCTTATCCCGGTCCGGCCGGGCTCGGTGCCGTGCTGAACGAACTCGCTGGCCGCACGGGTCGAAGAGGACTGGCCTTCGTGTTCAGCGATCTCCTGGACGATGTTCCCGAGATCATGGCCGGATTGCAGCACCTGCGTTACCAGAAGCACGAAGTGGTGCTCTTTCATACGCTTGATGCGGCAGAGCTTGACTTCCCGTTCCGGACCACGACTCTCTTTCGCGGTCTCGAAGGCTTGCCGGAACTGCTCACCGACCCGCCGAGCATCCGCGAGAGCTATCTGAAGGCACTCAACGATCACATCACCGCCATTGAGGCCGGGTGCCGGGGAATGGAGATTGATTTTGTCCGACTTCGTACCGACGCAGACTTGGGCCACGAACTGGCGGCGTACTTACAAAAGCGTCACAGTTGATTCACTTCATACAAGCTGGACGGGAGTCGACATGGGATGGCAAGCCGCTGATGCAATTGTACAGCGGCATTGCCTCCATCGTGTGATGCGTTATTTGGCGATCGGAAGGAACTTGATACACACCGGCCGGCCGACTTTGATCACCTGATCCGTCTCGCGTGCAAGCCCGGTTTTGGCGTCGATTTCAAAGACGCCAACTTGGTCTCCATCCTGGCTGGCAATGAGCATCCATTTGCCGCTGGGATCGATGTTGAAATTGCGCGGGATCTTGATGTTACCCGTGATATGCCCCGCCGCTGTCAGTTTGCGATCGTCGCCAACTTTGAATACGGCGATGCTATTGTGGCCCCGGTTCGAGACATAAACAAATTGACCATTGGGGCTCAGAATGCACTCCGCCGTGGAGTTCCCCGAAACTGTCTCTTTGAGAGTTGAGAGTGATTGAACCACCATGCCACCTTCATCGCTGATTTCAATCACATTCACAGTCGAATCGAGTTCACCGCAAACGTAGGCCCTCTTGCCATCTGGCGCGATTGCGATGTGTCGCGGTCCGGAGCCTGGAGGTGTCACAATATCTGGCGCGGCATCATCCGAGACAGTTCCTTTGGTCGCATCGAATGCGAACACCTTGACCTTGTCGATGCCCAAATCCACACTGACCGCGGCATTCCCCTTGGGAGTGAAGAACCCACAATGCGAGTGCGGTTCACTTTGGCGACCCTTGTTCGGACCACTTCCCACATGCTGAATGAACGCGATCCGTTCAACCAGTTTGCCATCGTCGCCGAGTTTGTAGAAGCTCGTGCTGCCACCACCGTAATTTGCAACAATGGCGTGGCTGCCCTTGGGATGGATCGAGATGTGGCACGGCCCCGGACCACCACTCAGAAGTTCGTTGAGCTTCGTCAATTTGCCCGTGGCCGCATCAACTGCAAAAGCAACAACGGGGCCACCATCTTTGCCGCCACCTTCACCGACAGCGTAGAGATATTTGCCGCTCGGATGTAATGCAAGAAACGATGGGCTCCCCATTTCGGCAGCTAATTCGGGCGCGGCTAGTTTGCCCGTCGCGGCATCCAGCTTCGAACGGTAGATTCCTTGACTGCCATTCTTCCCGGTGTAAGTTCCGAAGAAGGCCCAGCAGTCGCCGGCCGCAGCAGTACCGGCTGCTAACAACGATACAACTGCCGCGAGTGCGGTGCGAGAGAGGCTCATTTGGTTTCCCCCAAAGGTGAGAATTCGCCCCCGGTTGGGAGCGGATTGATCATAATAGCTCCAATCCCGGCTGTGTCAGAAAAACGCTTCACGGAGTCATGCCATGCGCTCGTGTATTTCAATCTTCTTCGCGGTAGGCATATGCCATCTAGTGAATACCACCTGTGAAGCCCGCAATCCCGAGCCGGGTTGGATTGATCTCATGCAAACGCAGGTCTGGAAGCGCTACGACAAGGGCTGGATTCCAACCGAAGCGGTGACGCTGAATACGGCCAATCCCGCGCGGCTGAAGGGCGTACAAAAAGAGAACGGCCCGGCCTGGCTGAATGGCGAGAAAGGCCGACTGCCGAACTTGATCACCAAGGACAAGTTTGGTGACTGTGAGATTCATGCCGAATTCCTGATCGCCAAGGGCTCCAACGCTGGGATCAAATTCCAAGAAGTCTACGAGATTCAGATCCTGGATAGCTTTGGCAAGAACGATATTGATGGCACCGGCATGGGGGGCATCTACCCGCGGGCGGACACCGTAAAAGGGGGTTATCTCGACAAGGGTATTGCACCAACCGTGAACGCATCCAATGCAGCAGGCGAATGGAACACCCTTGATGTTGTCTGGCAATCCCCCCGCGTCAACGAGAAAGGCGAAAAGATCGCCAACGCCAAAGTCATCAAGGCTACGCTCAATGGGAAAGTCATCCACGAGAACGTCGAACTCAAGACACCGACGGGCGGAAACTGGATGAAGAAAGAAACGGCGACCGGGTCGCTCATGTTACAGAGCGACCACGGCCCGACTGCGTGGCGGAACGTCCGAATCAAACCGCTCATGGGAAAGCCTTGAGCGGTGTTCAGGCGATCCGCCAGAGATCACTTTTTGACACCCATCGTTTTGCGGATGAAGTCGAGTTGCATCCGCTGATAATGAGCGCTTCCGATGCCGTGCCGGGATTGCGGGTAGAACATCATCTCGAATTCCTTTCCGGCCCGCTGCAAGGCATCCACGAACTGCACGCTGTTTTGCATGTGAACGTTGTCATCGATCATGCCATGAACCACGAGTAGCTTTCCGTGGAGATTCTTGGCGGCGGCAACGCAACTGGACTTTGCATATCCTTCGGGGTTCTCCTTCGGTGTGAGCATGTAACGTTCCGTGTAGATCGTGTCGTAAAGCTTCCAGTCGGTCACCGGGGCCGAGGCGATGCCAGCCGAGAACGCCTTGGAGTGAGTGAGGGCAAAGGCAGCCATGAACCCGCCATAGCTGTGACCACTGATCCCCACCCGGCTGGCATCGGCGTAAAGGTTCTTGCAAAGCCAAGCCACGGCCTCTTCGAGATCCTTTAGTTCCTGGACACCCAACTGCTTGTAACAGGCCCAGGCCGATTTGGCACCTTTACCACTGGCACTGCGGGGATCGACCCGGTAGACAATGATGCCGCTGGTAGCGAGCGAGTTATCCATCATTCGACCACCGCCCCACTCTTCGCGAATCGTTGGCGCGTTGGGACCGGCATAAGTGAAGACCCACACGGGGTACTTCTTCTCGGGATCGAAGTCGGGTGGGTAAGTGAGAGCACCTTCCAGCTCGAACCCGTCTTTCATCGGGATCTTGACACGCTCGTATTTTCCGAACTTGAACTCGTTCCGTTCGCGAACCGGATTGGTATCAAGCTTGCGAACCATTCCGTTCTCGATGTCCACAACCTCCGCACGTGTGGGCGTCATCGGATCGCTATATCGATCGATGTACAGGTTCCCGCTCGGAGCGAGGCTGACGCGATGGACCTTCCCCTTCTCCGTCAGCATTTCGTCATTGCCACCGTCAATCGACACACGACAAAGATCCGTGCCGAGCGGGCTACTGCGTGCAGCAGTGTAGTAGACCTGCTTCTCCTCGGGATCGACGCGGAGAATATCCCGCACCGCCCAGTCGCCTTTGGTCAACGGTGCCAACAGCTTTCCGTCTGCGGAGTAATGATAGATGTGCTTCCAACCGCTCCGGTCGCTGAGAATCAGGAATGAGCCATCGGGTAAGAAGCGAGGCTCACCCAGATCATCCACCCAGGCCTCGGTTGTTTCCCGGAAGAGCTTCTTCGGCGCTCCCGCGTGATCGTCCCAGATCACAAAATCGAGCCAAGTTTGCGTTCGATTTTGCACGTATGCAAACGGCGTTTGCGATTTTGGTAACCAACCGACGCGGCAGACGAGCGTGTCTTCGGGCTTGTAATTGGCCATGTCCAGAAAGACTGGCTTACCACCTTCGGCCGATACGACACCAATCTTCACCGTCGGGTTCGGATCGCCCGGCTTGGGGTACGGATAGCTCTCCAGTTGACCACGCACGGTGTTGAAGTTGACAATGTTAAACTTCTTCACGGGGCTATCGTCGAAGCGCAAGAATGCAATTTGTTTTCCATCCGGGCTCCACCAATAGGCGCGGCCATTCCGGTTAAAGATCTCTTCTTCGTAAACCCAATCCCCCTTCGCGTTGAGGATCTCGCCACCACCATCGGTCGACAGTTGTCGTTCAACCGGTTTCTCGATGTCTACGGAATAGAGGTTACCTTTGCGGACAAACGCGATGCTGGTGCCGGTCGGGTTAAACGTCACGTACTCCTTCACGCCATCGCTCTTGGTCAGCCGAACAGCGGGCCGGCCATCAAAGTAAGCCACACCGAGATCAGGACCAATATCAACGAGGAACGCGGACTTGTCCGGATTGAACCGGAATGTGGTCGCTTTCGATAGTCGGTCAGCAGTCGTCGCATTCACTTCTTTGATTGCGGCCAGCGACTTCTTGATCAAGTTGGGATCTGTGAACAGTTCGGCTTCACCTGTGCGGGCATTCGCCTTCCAGAGCTTGCCTTCCTTGGTTTGCAGGAAATGCTCAGCATTGAGCCAGGCCCCCGGTTGCACGGGTGTGCCCTGCAACCCGAATGTGAAGCCACCGGTCGGCGAGAACATCATGGCATCGGTGATGGGTTTCCCCGTGACTCGCGCTTCTGGCAGCGGCGGGGCGGCACCCACTGTGAGCGGATGGGCTTTCGGTAACCGCAGCACTGGGAACTCCTGACCCGGCTTGAGTGCTTCGGTAAAGAACCCCCAGGTTGTCAACCCGTCTTCGGCCATCGGTTCAAGCAGGTAGCCCGCCAACATTCCCAGTGGCTGCTCGGTTTTCACCACCAGTGTACCTGCCGGAATCCGCCGCTTCTCCTTCTGGGGTTTACTCTCGACCGTAACCAGTTGGTGCTTTTGAAACGGACGGTTCGCGATCTCAACGGCCTGCAATTGGTTGATCTCCACCGGCAGTTCGATGTCTTCGCGGAGTTCTTCCACTTTCACTCCGTGACGTTGCAGGGTCTCAATCGCGGTCGCGAACCGAGGGGGGATCAGATAAGCGAATGGCAGTTCGACCACCTGGTCGGACTGAACCCGTGCGATCCAGTCGAGTTCATAGGTCTTGGGTTTGTCGGTGCTGGTTCGTTTCCCATCCTTTAGCACTTCTTCGTAGCCCAGAATGGGGAGTTTCTCGGGATAAGCGACCGTCTTGGTCCGGATTGGTAAACCCTTGTTCGCGCTCGCGGCGACTCCGAAGAGTTTGGGAATGTGATCCTTTTGCTCAGCGGCGTACTCGAAGCAAGCGGTCACGAAAGCTTGACTGGAAAGCACGCGGTCCTTGAAGGACGCATAGCTGTACGATTCACTCAGAATGCCCACGCGATCACGCAATGCGATGTATTGAATGCCATAGCGGGGCGTGGATGGGTAAGTCTCCCACTTGGTGCGATCCTGTGAGAAGTTACCGTACGGTGCCGTGTCATACCCCGTGGCCGCTTTCACTCTTTTCCGCACTTCAGGGAGCATGTTGCTGGTGGCCCAACCCTGGAGCGCTTCCGAGCCATAGCGAGGGCCATCGTAGGTCAATGTGTACCGGTGCTTGCTTCCATTAGTGGTGTGGCAGTCGATGATCAGTGCGGGATCCCAGGTATTGAAGAGTTGGACAAGTGCCCGCACTTCGGGGCTTTCGAGTTTCACAAAATCACGATTGAGATCAAAACCCTGTGCGTTGGCACGAACTCCGGTTTCGGGCGGGCCATTTTGTCCGGGGCGATTCTTGGGGCCCAGCTTCTCGTTCCCGTCAGCATTAAAGATGGGTGCCAGCAGAATCACCAGATCCTTGAGCAAGGGGTGATTCTTTTGATCCGTCAAATCACGAGCAAGCGCCAGGAGTGCCTCTTTCCCATCGACCTCTCCCGCGTGAATATTGGCAAACGCGAGCACGACGAGCTTGCCACTCCGTTTGGCCTCTTCGGGTGTTGCAATCGCGGGGTTCCCGATCACCAACAATGGAAGCTTCCGCCCCTCTTGGGTGGTGCCAAAGTACGAGAGCTTGGCGGTAGGACTTCGTTGAGCAATCGCCTCACAAAACGCGATTACGTCTTCGTAGCGCGAGGTGGTTTTGTAATCGGTCTTCTCAGCGACCGTCTGGAGTTGTTGGGCGAAGAGCCCCGGTGCAAGTAGCAGCACAGCACAACATGATGCAATCGCGCGCACGATTCAGCTCCCAATGGGAAACAACAGGGTGTGAGTGGATTGTATGAATGTGGCGAGTGAAACCATTCGAGCATGGAGGAGACGGAACAGTGTACCCTCCTTCTCCATGCTCGATGGAATCGAATTACTTCTTGGGCGGAGTAAAGAGCTTCTTCCACTGCTCTTTCTCTTGAGCTTGCTCCAGATGGGGCACGCCCTTCTCCATCCAATCGGCGGCCGGTTCACCGTTGAGCTTGTGTTCGAAGAACTGGAACATCCGGACGGCGAAGTCGCGTGCGGCCGCTCGGTTATTGAGGTTGTGCGGTTGCCCGTTGTAATTGAGCAGGTAGCACTCCTTCTCCAGTCTTCGCAGTGCCAGGTAGTACTCGATTCCTTGATACCACGGCACCGCATCATCCTGATCGTTGTGAATCATCATTAGCGGCGTCTTCACACGATCGGCCATGAACACCGGGCTGTTCTCAATGTACTTCAACGGGGCTTCCCACAGGGTGGCCCCGATGCGGCTTTGTGTCCATTCGTACTGGAATTGCCGTGTAAGACCGGAGCCCCAGCGGATGCCATCGTAGGCGCTCACCATGTTGGACACCGGTGCGCCCGCAACCGCCGCGGCGAAGCGATCGGTTTGTGTCACCATGTAGGCGATCTGGTAACCGCCCCACGATTGCCCGTTGATCCCAATCGCTTTCTCGTTCACATAGCCTTTGTCCACAACCGATTGAATCGCCGGCAGAATACAGCGCATGGCACTCTGGCCAGGTTGACCGATCTTGTACGCGATGTCTGGCATTAAGACGAGGTACCCGTTACTGGCGTAAAAGGTGGGATTGATGACCTGGCCGCCGGTGACGGTCGGGCGGCGAAAGTTATGCAGAGTATCGGTGAGCCGCTCGTAGATATACACCACCATGGGGTATTTCTTCGAGGGGTCAAAGTTCTCCGGCTTCACCAAGACACCGGACAGCTTTTGGCCGTCGGTGGTCGTGTAGTGGATCAACTCCGATTTCCCCCAGTTGTAATCGCGGACCTTGGGGTTGGTTTCGGTGACCCGTTTCAGTTCGTGAAAATCGGGCCCTGTGGCGAAGTAATCCGGGTAGTCGTAAAAGGTCTGAATGGCCAGCAGATAGACATCGGCACTTTTCGCGCGAATAGGCGTGCCATAACGGCGTGCGCCCATGACCAACAGTTTCGGTTCGGCACCGGGCTCCAGACGATAAATCCCCGTATCACGGGTGTGGAGGTTATCGGCTCCAAGAAGGTGCGTTTTGGAGAGATCCACACCGCGAATGGGTTCGGGGTCGTCTTCAACAGGGACTCGAAGAAGCGTGAAACGGATTTGTTGTGGTCGCCCAATCTTGGTCAGATTCTCGGCTGAGGAACCATCGGCGGCGAGCTTCCAGAGATCGTAACGATCGTTCACGAGAATGAACTTCCCGTCGGTGGTCCACTGCGGTTGTCCCGCGGGCCGGGCCGGGCCAGGCTGATCAAATGCTTCGTCGAAGAACGTTTCCTTGAGCTTCCCGGTCAGGCTGGTCTTCTTGCCATCGGGGATCGAGATGGAGAACCATTCCTTGCCATCAAAGATCACCAGGTGTTTGCCGGTTGGCGAGAGATTGGGAGGTGGGCTTGAATAGCTACCATACGCTGGCAGTAGTGATTTCTTCTCACCCGTGCGAACATTAACGGCGGAGTAATCGCGCTGTTGCAACCCGTAGCCGGTCACATGGCGGTACTTCCGGTCATCGGAACCGACTGCCCAATCACTGCCTTCCGGAGTTTGCCCAACAGTAATCGTCTCATCGGAGAGTTGTCGGAACTCTTTCGTATCCAGTAGCACCACGCCGGAGTACGTCCGCGACTGATCCGCGGCGGCTTGGAGTTTTTGCATCGGTTGGAGTCGGGGATCTTTCCAGTGCCAGATTTCGAGTTGGAAGTCATCGGTTCGGGCCGGCGTGCCGGGAAGTCCGGGAGCTGGAGCCGCTTCTCGTTTTGGTGCAGTGTTCACAAATAACCGTGAACCATCCGCGGAAAACGTCAATGAGCCACCGGAGAACTGCCAACCCGGTCGAATCCCTGGAGTGGATGGGCCGAGGACTTCATCGGCACCCACAACAGTAGGCGGGTTCGCGACCACTGCCACGGAAAGGAGCGATGCCAGGCTACCGATTGCGCCGAGCGGGACGCTCGAACCCACTTGTGTTTTCGGCTTGGCGTTCCGATCCCAGACGAGTGCGCGCCAGCGCGGCGGCAAGGGCGGCGTGGTAATCGCAGGTGGAGTCGAACCCGGTGCAACACCGGTCGGTCGGGGCGGTGGGGCCTGCGTCACAGGAATCACTCTACTGTCGTCGTAAAGAAATGCGAGCTTGGCTTGCTTCTGATCCCAGGTCAGGTTTGTGTACCGACCCGGCCCCGACTTGATTGCCTCCGGGAGATTCTTGCTCATCAGGTTTAACGCAAAGACACCGTTGGAATCGGGATTCCGAGATGCAACGCTGTAAACAAGTAACTGGCCATCACGAGACAGTGCGAAGTCGCTGACCTCCTTCAAAGTGCGTTCCGCTTTGGTCGAGATGTCGCGGATGAAAAGATCACTGCCGAAAGTTGGCAATGAAGGTGCAGGCGCGACGGCAGGTCCTCCCTTGCCCGGGAACTTGCCACCACCCTTTCCACCACCTTTCCCACCGCCACCGGGACCTTGCTTACCCCCATCATCCTTCGTGAGTTCAGTTCGGCTTGGCTTTCGATATATCAGCAGGCCCGCACCAGTTCCTGCAACCTGATAAGCACCCGATTGCGGGAACTTGTCGGACTGGTTCCCCGTGGAGAGGTCCACCACAACCAGCACTGGTTGTAGTGGTGCGGCGGATTTCACTTTGTCGGCTTTGGCTTTATCGGTTTCGGCTTTGGTCGGTGTGAGTTGGAGAAAAACACGCTTGCTATCCGGGCTGAATTTGGCCACCCCGGACCCTGCGCCCCGGGGCAAGCGATACTCCCTACCGCTCGGGATGTTCCGCACGATTGCGCTGGCATCTCCTTCGGAAGCGGTGAGGTAATACGTCAGATGTATCCCGTTAGGTGCGAGCACCGGCGGCGTGGCAGTTTGCCAGATGGAATCATCGGCAAAAGTCAGAACCTTCTTTTCGTTCTGGGCTGATACGGGTTGCGCAATTGCAACCACCAGACCCAATAATCCAGCAGCGGGGAACCAGCGAGCAGCGCGACGCACGATAAGCCTCCAGTTGTTGGCGCGTGGGAGTGCTTCCTGATTAAGACATTGCTCTTGAGAGAGAGCTAGCAGTATTTCGGTAACTCCCCATTTTACCAAAGGTGAATCCGTTGCCTAATCCATACACCCGGACTCTGCACGGGTTGTTCCCTATCATGGAGTTGCGAGGCGAGTACACGCGCGCAACGAGGACTGCATGACCGATCCGGTGATCATCGAACAGCTTCGCGAGAAGCTCGACCCCTTCTATACGGCGGTCGAGGGCATTTTGATTGGTCAACGTCAACTGGTCGATGGCCTGCTGATCGGTCTCCTCACGGATGGCCACGTGCTGCTCGA
>JBGTAO010000382.1:0-4094 GCA_041749835.1 Gemmata sp.
GGCCGGCTCGAACTGGCCAAAGCCATCACCGATCCTGCGAACCCTCTGGTGGCGCGCGTGCTGGTGAATCGCCTTTGGAAGCACCACTTCGGGGAAGGGCTGGTGCGGTCGCCCGACGACTTCGGCAAGCAAGGGCAAGCGCCGACCCACCCGGAGTTGCTCGACTGGCTTGCCAGCGAGTTCAGTGCACAAAAGTGGTCCATCAAGCAGATGCACCGGCTGATGGTGCAGTCCACGGCGTATCGGCAATCGAGCCAGGCGACTCCGGAACAGACCGCGAAAGCCGTGACCGCCGACCCGCAGAACAAGCTTTTGCACCGGCAGAATGTCCGCCGACTAGAAGCGGAAGCGATCCGCGATGCGATTCTGCTGGTGTCTGGGCGGCTCGATCGCATCACCGAAGGCCCGGGGATCTTGCCGTACCTCACCGAGCACCAGGTGGGACGTGGCCGGCCCGCGAGTGGCCCGCTCGATGGCAACGGCCGCCGGAGCATCTACCTCGCGGTTCGCCGCAATTTCTTGAACCCCCTGTTCACCGCCTTCGATTACCCCACACCGTTCACCACGATCGGCAAACGCACCGTTTCGAATGTCCCGGCGCAGGCGTTGGTGATGCTGAACAACCCGTTTGTGTTGCATCAGGCCGAGTTGTGGGCCAAGCGGGTGCTGGCCCAACCGAACCAGACGGCCGAACAGCGTGTGCAATCGATGTACGAGACGGCCTTTGGTCGCCCGCCAACGAAACCGGAGATCGAGGCCGCGCTGGAGTTCGTGACGGAACAGGCGACCGAGCATGGCAAACCGGACCATCCGAAAGCCTGGGCCGACCTCGCGCATGTGCTCCTGAACGCCAAGGAGTTCATCTTCATCGAGTGAACGGTGCGGGTAGGCACGCCAGTGTGCTATTCCGGCAGCAACACCGCTTCGCCACCGGCGCGTGTGGCCAGCGCTGGGAGCATGTCCGCGATTTCGTAACGAAGCAGTCGGACTCCACCATCTGCGAACAAGAAGTTCGCTCCGCCGCTGTGCAAACTCCAGAAATGCATAGCCGCACACGTATCGTCGAGCCGACCGGGTTGGAACCGCGTGAACCCGGGCCCACAATCGGGGATGTCCTGATAGCCCAGCGGGGTCGCTCGTTCACGGGCTCCGAGAACCGTGTCGCCCGTCCCCGTGGCATCGACGCCATAACCCGCATACCACCAACCGATCCACATGTCTGGGCTTGGGGGTCTCTCGCCGGCTAGAAGCGTGTTGCTCGTGCCGTCGGTGATATCCGTCAGCTTGACACGAGAGTTGTAGTACAAAGCTCCATCGCGCTGGGAATGGCGTGTTCCGGCGATGCCGAGATACGAGGTCAGTGCTACCAGCAGTCGATTGCGAGCCCAGACCGCGCTTTGAACCCGTTCATCGGCTGGGCAACCGTAGATGCGGATAGCTGTTGCAAACGGGTGGGGGAGTTGGGTGTAAGGATAGGGTTGTACATTCGCGGCATTGGTAGCCTGTTGCCAAACAGCATCTTGCTCGATGTAAGGCAACAGTTGGACATGCCAGCTCATGAGCGGGAACGTTCCCGGGTCAATTCCCCGGTTAACACCCGCTGGTAGTTGCCCGTGAGCAGCGTGGTAGTTCGATAAACCCAGGCCAAGCTGCCGAAGGTGGTTCTGGCACTGCGACCGCGCTGCGGTGGACCGGACCCGCTGAGTGGCCGCTAGAACTAGACCCAGCAAAACGCTGATGATGGCAATCACCACAAGCGTTTCAATCAACGTAAGCCCACGGCGAGGTCTGATGTTAATCATTACCAATTCAGGTGAAATTGTTACGGGGCATTGTCGTGCTACTCTGGAACTTTTTGGGGCCCAGGTGGAGTATTCTCGTCTTTATTCGAATTGATTGGATTTGTTACCTTTTTCCCACCACTTGACTGGCAAGTTCCGCGAATCATCTTTGTCGCTTGCTTTCCCTTTAAACCCGTTGCATGAGGTGTAACCTCTTGATAGGCTTGCCATACTCCATTGGCGTCTTTACCGCATAACGGTGTACAAGCGGTCCACGTGTAATGATTCCAGGTCGAAGTTCCAGAGATGTCGAGGATGCTCGCATCGGAGCTTGGAGTAAAAATATTTTGTCTCCCATCCTTTACTTCTAAACCTGTATCATCGTAGACACGCCACACATAGTCTTTTTCGCCTTTCCAATATGAATGAACTTCTTTGCAATCATATTGATCACAAGTCGCAGGATCTGTTGCCCATAATGCTGGACAAATACTTAATACCCCGCTTATCATCGATGCCATAAGTGCTGCAGAAAAGTATCTAGTTCGCATTGGTATCTCCAGGTCAGTGGTTTACAACGAGTTATGATCTTCGAAGTGGGTTATTATTAGCCCTTTTTCCCAGAATGAGAAGCACTATAACAATAAGTGCTACTACAAGGCCAGTGCCGATCATCCAGCGCCAGCTAGACTTGGAAGGTGGTAACTTTACGCCATCTGTCGTGGTAAATTCAGTTGGTTCTCCAATTGGTTCAAGCCTTCCGGATTCGCTTGTGAGATAACTTGATCTTGCAGGAGAATACGGGTCTAATCCTTTGCCCGGTTCGGGAAATTCGATAATATTTACACGCATTCCTTTTTGGTTTGCAATTGTAAAATCGCCATCATGTATAGGTATATTTAATTCCATTGTATCAACATTGAGATGGCTAATCGCCATGACTTTGCCACCTATTGAATGGGTCTCAATCCATTTGGTTGGCATCCATGTGCCTTGTCCAGGTGCATATTCCACGTCGATGCGATAGAAGGGATTTTTGGTTTGGAGTTGCCAATGAACGAATCGTAGGATGGCACAATCTCGATTGGAATCAATCCAGAATTCATCAGCTAGGGTTGGAGTAGATCCCGTAGGGTTTGTCCGAAGGAGTACGCACTCACGGCCAGATAGTGATGCTTTGCTACTTAAAGTGAAATCTTCCGGGCTGTTGGAAATGGGTAGGCGATCTGGGCGTAAATGCGAGAAAACAGTCGGGACTATTCCGTGGGCCATAAACACAGGAAACAGATATGCATCAGCAGCTTGCTGATTTCCTAGATATCCCTTAATAATATTAATATCAGGTTCTTGTGATCCGTTTGCTTTGGGGTCTCGGACGATCCCACGTTGAAGCGAGATTCCATTATATGCTGTAATCTTTGTGATGGCACTGTGATTTGTCGACTGCGTGGTTTCTTCAATACGAAAATGCTTGCGCTCTAAGTCAATTGTTACAGTTGCTTGTAAATTTTGTTTTATTGAATCAGATGGATCGCGAACAATTCGACTCGCATCAGGATCAGTAGCGGAAATCTCCAGATTATTTTTCGTTTCAATCGTGCCGCTAATTTTGTATCGCGCGCTCTTGAATCGCTCAAACCGTACTTTCCAGATTTTCAGGGTATCTGCAATTATTGGCTCGGGATCTGCTCGCACGGCTGCTGGCATTGTCTCCAGTAACAATGCGGCTACCACAATTATAAGTAATGTGCGGCACATCATGGAAGTTGACCTTTTCGCGATGGTTCGCCGTACCAGCGAAGGGTTGTCGTGACAGTTTCGAGTTGGCCATTGGGCTTGGTGCAGACGAAGCGCACCTGGCAGGTGCCATCGCTGGGATTCGTGATGGGTTGCAAGATGCGATACGCTGGGTGGCCGTCGAGCGGTTCGGTGGGGAGCACACGAGTGTCGGTGTGTTCCGTTTCAATCCGATTAAGTAACCACGCCTCTGTAGGAAATCGAATGGAGACGATCGATTCGGAGATCGCCCCGACTGGGTGTTCGCCGAGCAATACTATGTCAGGAACAACCCGGACTGGGGAACGCATTTCGCCTGAGACCCGGAACGCCACACAACGGTGTTTCACTCCGTCTGGTGTCACGGCATTCACTGCGACTTCAAACTGAAACGGGCCAAGTGGTTGATCGGGATTTGGTGTGACTCAGATGTCATATCCACCCGGTCGCTTTTGGGTTGGTACTACATGAACGCTCGCCTGCTCGTGGGGAGCGATCGCCTCCAGATCTGCAAGCGGTATGTGAGCAGTAGCCTTC
>JBGTAO010000383.1:0-4480 GCA_041749835.1 Gemmata sp.
GTATTACCGCTGCCCAATGCTCTGCAATGTGGTCTTGAAGAACGTGGTCGAGTCGACTCGTAAGTTCCCCGGCAATTACAGCGCAGGTGAACAGTTCAACGTCATTGCGGTGAGCTTCGACCCGAAAGAGCATGGCGAGCTGGCTCGGGCGAAACGTGAAACGGCATTGAGTGAGTATGGCCGTCCGGATGCTGATAGCGGTTGGCGGTTTTTGACTGGCTCGAAGGATGCCATTGCCGAACTGATGGGCACGGTGGGATATCGCTTTACCTTCGACAAAGCCTTCAAAGAATACGACCACCCCAGTGGCATCATCATTTTGAGCCCCGATGGCCGGGTCATGCGTTACTTCTACGGGATCGACTACAGCGGCGAATATCGAATCCCCGGTGGCACGACAACGCTTCGTCTCTCACTCATCGAAGCAAATGATGGCCAGGGCGGCTCACTGCTCGACAAACTCACACTCATGTGTTACCGCTTCGATCACGTGAGCGGTTATTCTCTGAGCGTTCTCCGAGCTGTGCAATTGGGGGGGATACTGACCCTGATGGGCCTCATTGGCTGGGTCTCCAGATCATTGATCCGAGAACGCCGCCGAGTGAGGCTCAACGCCTTAACTCCGGCACACACTGGAACACCAACCGTGCCCCAACTGCTGGGCGAACAACCTAACGGGGGAATCGCATGAATTCGATCCTGCCATTCATCCCCGTCCGGGCTTCGATACAAGCCGATAAGTTCGAAGCGCTGTTCTGGTACATCACGATTGTCTGCACGTTGGCGGGCATTCTGGTCTACGGGGCAATGTTGTACTTCTGTGTTCGCTACCGCCGCGTCGGACCAGCTGAACTGACTCCACGCATTCTGGGCTCCGAAAAGCTCGAGATCACGTGGACGATCATCCCCATGATCATCTTCCTCACGTTTTTCGCAGGTGGCGTCTACGTTTTCAATTACGCAGCTCATGCACCCCGTGATGCGATGGAAGTGTTTGTCATCGGGAAGCAATGGATGTGGAAAGCCCAGTATCCGAATGGGCAGCGCGTCATCATTGGGGGTAACCCCGTGAACATGTCGGATGAAGAACGGAGTTCAATCGGCCGATTGGTCCTTCCAGTTGGTCGCCCCGTCAAACTGACTTTAACTTCTGAAGACGTGATTCACGACTTTGGCGTACCCGCGTTCCGCAGCAAAATTGATGTGCTTCCTGGTCGGTATAGTACCGCCTGGTACCACCCAACCCGCACTGGTGAGTACCACATCTTCTGTGACCAATACTGCGGCACCTGGCACTCGCTGATGGTGGGTAAGGTCGCCGTGGTAGAACAGAATGAGTTCGATGATTGGCTTGCAGGATTTACCCCGCTCCAGGGATCAAAGAATGCCGTCGACGGATCACTTGCGAGTGAAGGTCGGCAATTGTTCCTGAAGCTCCAGTGCATCAAGTGCCATAGTGGTGATGTACAGGGTCAGGCTCCTGTGCTCGAAGGCCTCTACGGAAGCCGAATTCCGCTGGATGGCGGTGCGTTCCAGGATGTGGATGACAGCTACATTCAGGAATCGATCCTCCAACCCCGTGCCAAGGTTGCCAGGGGCTGGAAGCCGATCATGCCGTCGTATGAAGGCCAGGTCACGCCTGAAGATCTGAACGCGCTTGTTGCGTACATTCGCAGTCTGCAGCCGAACACAACACCGAATTGGACGGATCGATTCCCGGCTCCCAACGGAGCCCCCACGGAACGGCCGCAGCCCAAGACGTCGCCGGAGAAGAAGCCATGAGCACACATACTGCTGCCAGTCCCGTTGCGGCACCGCCCCCGCCCGAGCCTGCACCGGCTGAACCGAACTACTTGAATGTCTCTTACAGCATCTGGTCCTGGCTCACCACGACCGACCATAAGCGAATCGGGATTCTGTATCTCGTTTCGATTAGCGTCTTCTTCGTGGTCGGTGGCCTTGCCGCGGGTTTAGTTCGGCTCAACTTGCTGACCCCGACCGGGGCCATCATGACGGAAGACGCCTACAACCGCACATTCACCGCGCACGGCGTGCTCATGCTGTTCTTCTTCCTGATTCCCGCAGTACCTGGAGTCTTTGGGAACTTCTTGATTCCCATGATGATTGGGGCAAAAGATCTCGCGTTTCCCAAGCTGAATTTGGCGAGTTGGTACGTCTTCATGCTGGGAGCCATGCTGGCCGTTTGGGCCGTGCTCGCAGGCGGGATCGATACAGGTTGGACGTTGTATCCGCCTTACAGTAGTCGCGCCTCGACCTCGAACGTGATACCCGGGGTGATGGGTGTGTTCATCGCCGGATTTAGCTCGATCATGACCGGCTTGAACATCATGGTGACGATCCACAAGATGCGGGCACCCGGGATGACTTGGGGCCGGCTCCCGCTGTTCTGCTGGGCCATGTACGCAACGAGTTTGATTCAATTGTTGGGCACGCCCGTGCTCGCCATTACGCTCGTACTCCTCATGGTTGAGCGGGCGGCCGGTGTGGGGATCTTCGACCCTGCCATTGGTGGCGACCCACTACTGTTCCAGCACCTGTTCTGGTTCTATTCGCACCCGGCTGTGTACATCATGATCGTGCCCGGTATGGGTGTCATTAGTGAATGTCTCACCTGTTTCAGTCGCAAGAATGTATTCGGCTACAAGGCGATTGCGTGGTCAAGTATGGGCATTGCCGTGGTAGGGTTCCTGCTATGGGCGCACCATATGTTCGTGGCGGGTATTAGCTTCTATTCAGCGCTCCTCTTTAGCTTCTTGAGTATGTTGGTAGCGGTTCCGTCCGCGATCAAGGTCTTCAACTGGACCGGAACGCTGTATCGCGGTTCAATCTCTTTTCAGGCCCCGATGCTCTTTTCGCTGGGTTTCGTGGTGCTCTTTACCATCGGTGGCCTCACGGGTTTGTTACTCGCCACGATTGGAACGGATATTCACTTACACGACACCTACTTCGTCGTTGCACACTTCCACTTCGTAATGGTGGGTGGCATGGTGTTGGGGTACTTTGCCGCGTTACATTTCTGGTGGCCCAAAATGACGGGCCGAATGTATTCCGATTGGTGGAGCCGGATCGCCTCTGTCGTGATTATTGTGGGCTTCTTCTTCACGTTCATTCCACAGTTCATCATGGGCTACCACGGCCTTCCGCGGCGCTACCCGAATTACCCCGCCGAGTTCCAGTACCTGCATGTTATGTCGACCGCGGGCTCCAGCATTCTGGGAATCGGCTACTTGATTCCCGCAGTCTACCTGACGCTTTCGCTCTTCTATGGCAAGAAGGCGACTGGTAATCCCTGGAGTGCAACAGGTCTCGAATGGCAGACGCCGAGCCCACCGACCACCTTCAACTTTGATTACAACCCGATCGTGGTTTGCGGACCGTACGAATACGCGATCGGCGTCGATCAACTGGGTCGTGGGCTCCCCAAACCACCTGGAACGGAAGACGGTACCACACCACCCTCCCCAGATAGCCCGCTGAATAAGGAGACCAAAGTTGTCGGCTAGCACCCACTCCTCGGTGCTCAAGCACCACTTCGACAATTTGGAGCAACAGCACTCCGCTGAACGGCTGGGAATGTGGATGTTCCTGGCTACGGAAGTGCTGTTCTTCGCGGGGCTTTTTGGTGCCTACACCATCTACCGCATCTGGTTTCCTGAGGCGTTTGAGGTCGGAAGCTCCTTCCTAAACTGGAAGTTTGCGACCTTCAACACCTTTCTGTTGGTCACCAGCAGTCTCACCATGACGTTGGCGATCCGCGCGGCACGCCTGGGCAACCAAAAGGCATTGCTCTGGAATCTCATCATCACCGCAATTCTGGGAACGGCGTTCATGGTGGTGAAAGGTTTTGAGTATGCCGAAGACTTCCACGAATCGATTGTGCCTGGCTCGCTTTTCGGTGGGCATATCAAACAGGACAGTATCGATCGTGGGATTGATACTGGTAAGGTGCAACTGTTTCTGGTGTTCTACTACGTGATGACAGGTATCCACGGTATTCACTTGATCATCGGTATCGGATGCGTGCTCTGGCTGGTGCAACAAGCGTACACGGCCCAAATCCCGCCCGAGAACTACTCCACCGTGGAAGTCGTGAGTTTGTACTGGCACTTAGTTGACGCGATCTGGCTGTTTATCATGCCACTTCTGTATCTCGCAGGGGCTGGCTTGAAAAGTGTCCACTAGCAAGCCACCGGATACCTTAAGTGATGTGCTGATTCTTTTGCCTCTGACGGAGCATGCGATCATGGCCGATAACCACCACGGTGCGACCTCACAACACGAGCTCGATGCCATTTCTCGCGATGCGGACACCCCCGGCACGCTGTTCATTGTGTACGCTGCGGTCCTCGGTTTGACATTCACCACTGTCGCGCTCAGCCTGGGTGGAATGGGCAAGTTCGCCCTGCCCGTTCAACTGGGGATTGCCTCCGTTCAGGCTGCAATCGTCGGGTACTTCTTC